>CBHTSV010000040.1:0-3008 GCA_966095215.1 uncultured Sphingomonas sp.
AGCTTGGTTGCAGACAACTATCTCCGGTTCGACTTTTCACATCCGACGAAGATCGAACGAACGGGCCTGGATACGATCGAGAGGGATGTGAACGATCAGATTCTCGCGAACGTGCCGGTGGACACGCGCCTCATGTCGCCAGACGAGGCAGTCGCCGCGGGAGCGATGGCTCTGTTCGGGGAGAAGTATGGCGACGAGGTTCGGGTGCTCTCGATGGGTCGAGAAGGCGACTTGGCTTATTCCGTCGAACTTTGCGGTGGAACTCACGTGGCCAGGACCGGCGACATTGGTCCGTTCGTAATTCTGGGAGAATCGTCGGTCGCCGCCGGGATTCGGCGCATTGAAGCCATCACAGGCAAGGCGGCGTTCGATTATCTTCGCGATAGAGCAAACCGGCTACGCGCCGTGAGCAAAGCACTGAACGCACACGATGAGACAGTTTTCACGACAGTTGGCGCGCTTGCGGAGGAAAAGCGCAAGCTCGAGCGCGAACTTGCCGAAGCGAAGAAGCAGCTCGCGACGGGCGGGGGAACGGGCAAGGCGCAGGGGTCCGAGGCTGAGGAGGTGAACGGCCACAAATTCCTCGGTCACGTCGTGGAAGGCTTTGATCCCAAGGGGTTACGAGCGGCTGTTGACGAGATGAAGAAGCGTCTCGGCTCCGGCGTAGGCGCGCTCGTTGCGGTCAACGGGGGTCGCGCGAGCGTGGCCGTGGGCGTGACCGACGATCTCGCGAGCCAGGTGAGCGCGGTGGAGCTGCTGAAAGCCGCTGTCGCCGCGCTTGGCGGGCAGGGCGGCGGCGGGCGTCCCGACATGGCTCAGGGCGGCGGTCCTGACGGCTCCAAAGCCAAAGAAGCTCTGGAAGCCGTCAAGGACGCGCTGGAGAAGGTCGCGGCTTGATCGACACCAAGTCTTCCGACCCGATCACACTCAAGGGTTCATGCCATTGCGGCGCGGTGAAGTTCACGGCCGAGCTGCCACTCGGCCTCAGCTCGGCGCGGCGCTGCACCTGTTCGATCTGCCGGATGCGCGGCGCCGTGGCGGCGACCTCCACTCCTGCCGGCTTCCGCATTACCCAGGGTGAGGACCAGGTTGCGACGTACCGCTTCAACACGAAGACCGCAGAGCATCATTTCTGCACCGTCTGCGGCATCTACACGCACCACAAGCGCCGATCGAGCCCGAACGAGCTCGGCGTTAACGTCGCATGCCTCGAGGGTGTCTCGCCTTTCGATTTCCGGGAGGTCGTGGTCTACGATGGGCAGCGGCATCCCGCCGACGATGCCGAGCACAGGACCTATACGGCAGGCGTGCTTCGGTTCGAGCCGGTGTCGGACGCCTGAGCGGCGTCGCGAACCCGGCGCCCGCCGAGGCGCGGCGCTTCTTCGAGTTCAGCCTCCGACTTGATCTTCCCGCGCAATTCGTCGCGTTTCTCGTGAATCGAGGCGATAACGGGGCCCATGGCGACACCCAGGTCGACGAGCGCCGCCTCTGAAAGCTGCAGCGACGCTTCGAGCGTCTCGGGCACTGCGTCGGTGACACCGGCCCTGTACAGATCCGCCGCATCAGCCGTATCGCGCGCCCGCGCGACGATCGGCACATCCGGGAAGGCACGGCGCAGCTGACGCGCGAGCCGCTTCACCAGCACCGGATTGTCCATCGTCAGGATGAGAGCGCTTGGTTCCCGGTCGCGCAGCCGATCGATCAGCCCCGGCCGCGCGACATCGCCGAAGATCACGTCATAGCCTTCTCTCCGTGAGGCAGCGACGCCGTCGACGTCCGTGTCGATCGCGAGATAATCCTTCCCATGGACGTCGAGCATGTCGGCGACCATGCGCCCGACGCGCCCGAAACCGAGGACCACGACCTGTCCCGGCTCGGCTGTCTCCAACGACGCATCCATCTGGCTGGCCAAGGCCTGGCCGGCGAAGCGGCTCCCTGCCGCACGGCCGAGCTTTGCCAGCAACGGCGTTACCGTGAGGCCGACGGCCGTGACGATTTGCCAGAATGACGCCGTGTCGCGGCTGATGAGCTGCGCAGCGGTCGCAGAGCCGAGGACGATCAGCGTGGTCTCGGACGGCGAGGCCATGAGCACGCCCGTTTCCGCCGCTACGGCGGTCCGGGCGCCGCCAAGCCGCAGGAGCACCGCGGTCACTGCCGCCTTCACGACGAGCACCCCCGCGATAGCCGCAAGCAGAGTCTGCCATTGTGCCAGGACGATGCGGAAATCGACGCTCATCCCCACCGTGATGAGGAAGATGCCGAGGCCGAGGCCGCGAAATGGCTCGGTGATCACTTCCACTTCCCCGCGATATTCGGTCTCGGCA
Source organism: uncultured Sphingomonas sp. (assembly GCA_966095215.1). Classification (GTDB taxonomy): domain Bacteria; phylum Pseudomonadota; class Alphaproteobacteria; order Sphingomonadales; family Sphingomonadaceae; genus Sphingomicrobium. The sequence continues at coordinate 2,325 of CBHTSV010000040.1, forward strand.
ATGACAATTCCGGCGATCAGAGCCCCCAACACCGCGGAGAAGCCGATGGCGGACGTCAGCAGACTGGCCACGATGACGACCAGCAGGCACGCCGACAGGAACAGCTCGGGGCTCTTGGTCCGCGCGGCCTGGGCGAAGAGCGGGGGAAGGAGGAGCCTGCCGGCAAACAGCATTCCCACTGCGACCAGGCCACCGAGCAGCATCGTCCCGAGCAGCGATCCGACGCCGCCCGATGCCTGCGGAGCTATCGCTCCAAGCGCGAACACGATCGGCACGAGCGCCAAATCTTCGAAAAGGAGCATCGCGAGAGCGGATCTGCCGACGGGGCTGTGGGTCCCGACCAATGGGATGACGATGGCAGTTGAGGACAGAGCTAGAGCGAGGCCAAGGCCGATTGCGCCCGCGGTGCTCTCGCCGTTCAGGTAGAGGCCGCCGGCGAGGATCGCTGCGGAGCCAAGCAACTCGGCGGCTCCCGCGCCGAAGACGAGGCGGCGCATTCCCCAAAGCCGTCGAAATGACAGCTCGAGCCCGATCGAGAAGAGCAGCAGGACGATGCCCAGCTCCGCGAACGGCTCGATCCGGTGCGGATCGGAGATGGTGACATAGTGAAGCCACGGGTACTCGCTGGTCAGCGCCCCTAGACCGCTCGGGCCGACCAGCAGGCCGATCAGGATGAACCCGATG
>CBHTSV010000041.1:0-1527 GCA_966095215.1 uncultured Sphingomonas sp.
CGCCGGCTTGGCGTCGGCGGGGAGCGGCTTGCCTTCCTCGTTCCGGTAGGTTGCCGGGTTCGCATAACCGGTCAGCAGCGAATAGATGTACGGGGCGCCGCCCTCGCGCGCCTTGGTGATCAGCGACAAGTCGGGCGGGAGGGCATTGTTGTTGGCCGCGCGCGCCGCGGTGTCATTGGCAAATGGCGGCGGGAAGGTGTCGGACGCGATCGCCTTGCGGGTCGAAGCCTCACCCGTGTCGGGATTGATCGACGCCACCTGGGTCTTCCAGTCGGACGCGATCTTCTTGATCTCAGGCTCTTCGTAGCCGAGCGCCTTGAGGTCGCGGAAGCTGACCAGCTTCAGGCTATGACAGGCGGAGCAGACCTCGGCATAGACCTGGAATCCGCGCTGCAGCTGGCGCTTGTCGAACGTGCCGAACGGACCGTCGCTCTTGAGCGCGAGATGCTTGGGCTCCTTGTGGAACTCCTCGGCGGCGAGCGGCGCCGGCGGATTGCTGAAATAGGTTCCGATCCCGCTGATCATTGAGATCAGGAGGATGCCGGCAAAGACCAGCCCGACAATGAAAGCGATAACCCGGACCATTTGTCTGCCTGTCCCCCTTATTCGGCCGCCGCGGTGGCGACCGAACCGCCGCGCCGCTTTGTCTGTCCCGCGGGCGCCGCCTCGGCGGCCTCGCCGTGAAGCACCGAGTCACTGATCGAGCGCGGCAGCGCGAGCGGCGTTTCGAACCTCGAGACCAGCGGCAGGACCACGAGGAAGTGAAGGAAATAATAGGCCGCCGCGGCTTGGCCGAGCGCGGTGCGGAACGCGCTGATGGGCGCTCCGCCGACATAGCCGAGGATGATCACGTCAATCACCAGCAGCCAGAAGAAGCGCTGGAACAGCGGCCGGTACGATCCTGACCGGACCGGCGACTTGTCGAGCCACGGCAGGAAGAAGAGCAGCAGGATCGACGTGAACATCGCCAGCACGCCCCACAGCTTTGCCGGAAGCACGAAATCGACGGTGAAGGAGCGGAGGATCGCGTAGAATGGCCAGAAATACCATTCGGGCACGATGTGCGCCGGGGTCGCGAGCGGGTTGGCCGGAATATTGTTGTCCGGGGGGCCGAGATAATTGGGCGCGAAATAGGTGACCAGCGCATAGACCAGCAGGATTGCGCCGGTGAACCAGCCGTCCTTGGCGGTGTAGAACGGATGGAAGGGCAGCGTGTCCTTCTCGTCCTTGACGTCGACTCCGGTCGGGTTGCCCGAGCCCGGAATGTGCAGCGCCCAGATGTGCAGGATCACCACCGCCGCGATCACGAACGGCAGCAGATAGTGCAGCGAGAAGAAGCGGGTCAGCGCGGCCTGGTCGGGCGCGTAGCCGCCGAGCAGCCACACTCGGATCGGCTCGCCGATCAGCGGGAAGGCCGAGAAAAAGCCGGTGATGACCTGCGCGCCCCAGTAGCTCATCTGGCCCCACGGAAGCACGTAGCCCATGAAAGCCGTGGCCATCATCAGAAGGTAGATGACCATCCCGAGC
>CBHTSV010000042.1:0-9703 GCA_966095215.1 uncultured Sphingomonas sp.
CAACCTGATGCCGATTCCCGGCGCAATCGACCCCGTGCCCGTGCCGCGGGCCGCGAAGCCGCGCGCCGATGGCAGGGTCGAGCTGGTAGGCTTGCCGAAGGATGTGATCCGCTCGGAGTTCGAAGCTGCAGGGCTGGAGCCGCGTCAGGCGAAGCTGCGCGCCAAGCAGGTCTGGCACTGGATCTACAACCGCGGGGTCAGCGACTTTTCGGCGATGAGCGACATCGCCAAGCCGCAGCGCGGCTGGTTTGCCGAGCGCTTCACCATCTCGCGCCCGGAAGTGGTCGAGGCGCAGGTCTCGTCCGACGGCACGCGCAAGTGGCTGCTCCGTACGCACGACGGTTATGATTTCGAGATGGTGTTCATCCCCGACGCGGATCGCGGGACGCTCTGCGTGTCGAGTCAGGTCGGCTGCACGCTCAACTGTCGCTTCTGCGCGACGGGCACGATGCAGCTGGTGCGCAACCTCGAGCCGGCGGAGATCGTCGGGCAGGTGATGCTCGCCCGCGACGCGCTCGGCGAATGGCCGAGCCAGCCCGAAGGCCGGATGCTCACCAACATCGTCATGATGGGCATGGGCGAGCCGCTCTATAATTTCGACAATGTGCGCGACGCGCTGAAGATCGTGATGGACGGCGATGGATTGGGACTCTCGCGCCGCAGGATCACGCTTTCGACCAGCGGCGTCGTTCCGATGATGGAGCGAGCCGGCGAGGAGATCGGCGTGAACCTCGCGGTTTCGCTGCACGCGGTGACGAAGGAGATCCGCGACGAAATCGTGCCGCTCAACCGCAAGTACGGGATCGAGCAGCTGCTCGAGGCCTGCGCGGCCTATCCCGGCGCAAACAACGCGCGGCGCATCACGTTCGAATATGTGATGCTGAAGGACAAGAACGACAGCGCGGAGGATGCGCGCGAGCTGGTCCGGCTGATCCGCAAATACCGCCTTCCGGCGAAGGTGAACCTTATCCCGTTCAATCCCTGGCCCGGCGCGCCTTACGAATGTTCGACGGACGAGCGCATCAAGGCGTTCAGCAACATCGTGTTCGAGGCGGGCATTTCGGCCCCGATCAGGACACCGCGCGGCAGGGACATTGACGCCGCCTGCGGTCAGTTGAAGACTGCAGCGGAACGTAAGCGGCGGAGAGCGGCTGCAGCCTGACGAGTTGCTGTCAGGCTTCCGGACCGTCGGCGGGGAGGGAAGATGCGCCGAGACCGTGTGATCTTCTGGGCTTCGGCGGTGCTGACGGCGATCCTGGCCGGAGCCTTCACCTGGTACATTTCATCGCTGCCGACGCATCGACCGGACTTCGCCATGATGTGGGAGGCGATGCGGCAGGCGAATCCCTACGACCGCGCAGCCCTCAACGCTGCGCTCCATTGGGAATCCAAATTTCCGGTCGCGTTCGTCTATCCCCCGACTGCCATGCCGTTTTTCGGCGCGCTCGCGCTGTTGCCGATGCGCGTAGCGCTTGCCTTATGGGCAGTGCTCTCGGCCGCGGCAATGGCGCTCGCGTCGCGATCGAAATGGGCACCACTCCTTCTCCTCACTCCGCCGGTGCTCTGGGCGATCCCGGGCGGCCAGACCTCGGTCCTGCAGGGCGCGGCGCTTCTTGGCGCGCTGCTGCTGCTGCAGCGGCCCCTCGTCGCGGGCTTGCTTCTCGGCATCGCGCTCTCCTTGAAGCCGCAGCTCGCGCTGGCTTTTCTCTTGCTGCTGGCGATCGATCGCCGATGGGCAGCTGTCATCGCGGCAGTACTGACGGTTGCTGTCACAGCAGCCCTGTCGGCCATCATGTTCGGTCCGTCCCAATGGATGGAATGGGCGCGATCGCTTCCGGCCTTCCTCAGCCTGCATGAAGCCATGCCGCTGTTGCAGCGGAACGAGATCGCTCCCGGCCTCCCGGTTTGGGTTCGGGCAATTGCGCTGCTAGCCGGCGCATGGATGGCCGCAATGGCGCTTCGGCGAGCCAATCCGGTCGAGGCTTTCGCAATCGCCGCGGGTGCGGGATTGATCGGTTCAGCACACGGGATGGGCTACGAATTTGCGATGTTCGCCGCCGCGGCACCGGCATTGATCGCCCGCCGCGGCTGGTCGGCTTCTGCGATCGTCCTGTTCCTCATGATTCCGGGATTCATCTGGTTCGGGCTCCCGGCCTTCCCGTTCCGGCTCCTCGCGGTCGTCGTTCTGATGGCGGCGGCGATCGCCGACGGCATCTTCACGCCGGGCCGCGCCCCTGAACTTGCGTCCGCTGCCCGCCCACACGACAATGCCGGCGAGATCGCCAAGGAGCCCGCCGCATGAGTCTCATCGGAAGTCTGATCGAGAAGCTGATCACCAAGGGCAGCATCACGCTGAAGACGCCCGGCAAGCCTCCGCGGACCTATGGGCCAGGAGGCGACAAGCACCTCACCGTGCGCTTCACCGACCACAAGGTGGGCTTCGACATCGCGAAGAACCCGCGGCTTAGTGTCGGCGAGACCTACATGGACGGTCGGCTGGTCATCGAGGAAGGAACGATCCTCGATCTCCTGGAGATGGTCGTCGGCGCCAATCGCTGGGAAGAGCAGGGCGAGGGGCGCAAGGCGCTCACCCGCGGCAAGAAGCAACTGCTGCGCCTGCTCAAGCGCAACAATCCGGTTCGCGCGCGCCGCAACGTCGCTCATCATTACGACCTCAAGGACGAGCTGTACGAACTCTTCCTCGATGAGGACAAGCAGTACAGCTGCGCCTACTTCACCGATCCGGCCAACAGCCTCGAGCAGGCGCAGGCGGACAAGAAGGCGCATATCGCTGCCAAGCTCGCGCTCGAGCCGGGAATGCGCGTGCTCGATATCGGCTGCGGCTGGGGAGGGATGGCGCTCTACCTGCATAAGATCGCGGGCGTGGACGTGCTCGGCGTCACCCTGTCCGAGCACCAGCTCAAGATCGCCCGCGAGCGCGCCGCCGCGGCCGGCGTGTCAGACCATGTGAAGTTCGAGCTGATCGACTACCGCCACCTGGACGACCGGTTCGACCGCATCGTCTCGGTCGGCATGTTCGAGCATGTGGGGGCCGCGCATTACGACGAGTTCTTCGCCAAGTGCCGCCAGCTGCTGAAGCCCGACGGGGTCATGCTGCTGCACACCATTGGCAAGCTCGGCGAGGCGACCCGCGATCCCGACCCGTTCACCGACAAGTGGATCTTCCCCGGCTATCACCTGCCGTCGATCAGCCAGATGGCCGCGGCAAGCGAGAAGGTGCGGCTGATCGCCAGCGACATCGAGAATCTGCGGCTGCATTATGCCTACACGCTGCGCCGTTGGCTCGAGCGCGCGACGAAGAATCGTGACAAGATCGAAGCGATGTACGACGAGCGCTTCTTCCGCATGTGGGAATTCTATCTCGCCGGCGGGATCGTGATGTTCGAGAACGGCGCGGCCTGTAACTATCAGGTGCAATATGTCCGCGAGCGCACGGCGCTGCCGATCACCCGCGATTACATGCTCGAAACCGAGTTTCGCTATCGCGAGATTGCGGCGGAGCCGGAGGCTTCCAAGAAGCGGCGCAGCTCCGCCGGAAAGACTCTAGAACCAACCGACGCGTAAGCTCGGCCAGGAGTGCCGGCGCCGGATAGATGTGCTTTAGCGCTTCCTGCACAGCGGCCATCGATACGACGACAGTGCGATTGAGCGCCGGATCGTAGCCATAATTGCCGCCCAGCGAATGGATGTTGCCGTCGAAAGCCGCGCCGATCACCGTTCCGGACCGGTCGAGCACGGGCGAGCCGGAATTGCCGCCGATGATGTCGTTCGTGGTGACGAAATCATAGACGGTCGACTTGTCGATGCGGCTCTCGTTCGTGACGAATGACTTGGCGAGCTTGAACGGCTGAGCCCCAGTCGCGCGGGCGAATGCGCCGGCCATCGTCGTGCGCGTCGGCTCCTGCTTGCCACGCTCCAGCCAGCTCTGGACGCGGCCGTAGCTGATGCGAAGCGTAAAGGTCGCGTCGGGATAGACCGAGTTGCCGTAAGCGGCGAAACGGGCCTGGCTGAGCTTCGCCTGAGCGGCTGTGACCGGCGCGTCGTAGCGATCGTCATACTGCTTCTGCAGCTCGCGCGTGCGGGCGTCGATCTTACGGGCGAAGACGATCATCGGATCATTTGACGCGTCGATCGCCGCCTTGCCGCCGTTCCACAGCGCCTTGCGATAGGCAGGGTCGGCGAGCTTCGTCCCGTTGACGAGCCGCGCCGCAAGACCTTCGGGCGATTCCTTGCCGAGCAGCAGCTTCGTATCGGGATCGTCGGCACCGAGATATTCGCGCGCCTTTGACAGCCCCCATTCCATTCGCAGTCTTTCGAGCCAGGGATATGTGGGATGCGCATCGAGCACTTCCTTCTCGAGCAGCGGCAGGCGGCTTTCGGTATATTCGGGCAACCGCTCGCTGTTGGGCTTGGCGCGCTCCTCGCCCGCGCGAACAAGATCATGCGCATAGCTGTAGAGATCGCCGCGCGGATTGGTGATCAGGAAACGGTACGGAATGTAGATGTTGCGGTACTCCGCCGTGGCTTTTGCAATGTCGGTCCAGGGGTCGCCGATCGCCGGATCGGCGCCCGCCCTGGCGCGAAGCGCGCTTTCGGCATCGGCCAGCGTCTTCATGAATGCGGGATCGTTCAGCGCCTTCACCCGACCGATGTAGACCTTCAGTGAATTTTCGAGGCCGAATAGAGCGTCGGCACCTTCCCGCGTCCTTGCCGGATTGCCTTCCATGGCAGCCAGCATCCGCCCGCGAAGCTCCGAATAGGCCGTGACCGTGATCGGCAGCACCAGCTCGCGCTGCATGGCGAGCTGGTCCATCGTCAGCAATCGCTGCGTCGAGCCGGGATTTCCGACGACGAAAGTCGCCTCGGCATCGACCGGTGCGCGCGGATTGAATTGCAGGTGGTTGGGCGTCGAGACCGGCTTGCCGTTCTCGTAAGCGCGCAGGAAGCCGACATCGAGCGCGTAACGCGGGAAGTTGAAATTGTCGGGATCGCCACCGAAGAAGGCTGCCTGGAACTCCGGCGCCCAGACGATCCGGACGTCGCTATATTTGTGGTAGGTATAGAGCTTGTACTCGCCGCCGCCGTAGAGCTTCACCACCTGGCAACGCATCGTCTTGGTGTCAGGGCAGCCCGCTTTCTCGATCTCGGCGATCTTCGCGTCGCGCGCCTTCACAGATCCTTCGCCGGTGAGATTGCCGATTGCCGCCTTCACCTGCGGAGTCACGTCGGCGATCGCGGTGACGACTTCGGCCTGCTGGCCCGGGCAGAGCCGCTCGCGATCGCGGGTTCCAGCGGTAAATCCATTCGCGACGAGGTCGTTCTTCGCGGTGGAGAGATTCTGCAGGCAGTCGACGACGCAATGGTGGTTGGTGAGGATCAAGCCCTCGGGAGAGACGAAGCTGGCCGAACATCCGCCGGTCAGGCGCACGGCGGCGGAGCGCACCTTATCGAGCCATGCCTGGTCGGGAGCCCAGCCGTAATCAGCGCGCATCTTGGCGGCCGGGAACGCGTCGAAAGTCCACATTCCCTCGTCCGCATAAGCGGCTGAAAACGGTAGCGAGACAGTGGCGGCGAACGCCGCAAAACGCGCGAATCTCATCTCATCTCCCCTCCGGAAATCGTTGCGGCAACGAGCACGAAAAAGGGGGCAGCGCAAGCTACCCCCTCAGTCGTTCAATGCTGCAAAGCTTAAGCGGGCTTGTGCTGACCGCGAAGCTGCTGGTGCGCCTGGCGTCGCTCGTCGGGCGTCAGCTTGCCGTCATGATTGAGGTCGGCGCTGTCGAAATGCTGGAGGGCCGCGGCGGTCGCTTCCTGAAGCGACACCCGGCCGTCCTTGTTGCCATCCGCCATGTCGAAGAGGCCGCGGCCGAAGCCCATGCCGGTCCGGTGCATGCGCATCATGCCCGGCCGGCCGCCCTCCTGCATGACGACCATGCGTCGCTCCTGCCGGACCTCGCGCGCCGCATCGAATTCCTGGCGGCTGATCGATCCGTCCTTGTTCGTGTCGAGACGGTCGAAAGCCGCGCCGGCGTTGGCACCGCGCTCGGCCATGCGCTTGGCCATCTTCTCGCGCATTTCGCCCGCCATGCGCTGGTGCGCCGCGTCGGCCTCTTCGCGGGTCACGAACCCGTCATTGTTCGTGTCGAGCTTGGCGAACATGTCGCGGATGTGCGTCACGACCTCGTCGCGAGTCATCGTCTTCTGCATGCGATGCATCTTCACCTGGACCTGCGGCGCGCCAGGCGCGGGAGCTGGAGCAGGAGCCGGCTGCGCAATGGCGGCGCCCGCCAGGATTGCGGCCGCAGCTGCGCCGCCGAGATAGAAGTTCTTCATTTCTGTGCCCTCCCTATGGGACGACGCGGGGTTAAGATCACAAAGCTGTATGCTGCTTGAATGTGGCCGAGCCGGCTGGCAAGGGCGCGCATCCGCACGCAAAGCAGGGGAATAATGACGAACGCCGCAAGCGATCCGGCTCAGGCGATCGATGACGGTCGGCGATGGTGGGAGAGCAACATTGTCATTGCTCTCGTCATTTTCGCCGCCACCGTTCCGCTGCTGTACCCGGCGATCCCGCCGCTGGTGGACCTGCCGGGGCACATGGGGCGATACCGCGTCGAGCTGGACCTTGCGAGCTCCCCCTGGCTGCAGAGCTATTTCAATTATCACTGGGCAGCGATCGGCAATCTCGGCGTCGACCTGCTGGTGATGGCGCTGGGGCCGATCATCGGCCTCGAGCCCGCGGTGAAGCTGATCGTGCTCGCGATCCCGACACTCACCGCCGCCGGGTTCCTGTGGGTCGCGCGCGAAGTCCATGGCCGGATACCGCCGACGGCCTATTTCGCCATTCCCTTCATCTACGGCCATCCGTTCCTGTTCGGCTTCGTCAATTTCGCCTTGTCGATGGCCCTCGCCTTCCTGGCATTCGGACTGTGGCTGAGGCTCGGCCGACTGGGCCGCACGAAGCTCCGCGCGGCCTTGTTCTTCCCGATCTCGCTCATCGTCTTTTTCGCGCACACCTATGGCTGGGGAGCGCTTGGCCTGCTCTGCTTTTCGGCCGAAGCGGTGCGGCAGCACGACCGCGGCGTCGGCTGGTTCAGGGCAGCCATCAATGCCGCTGTGCAGGCATCTGTGATGGCGCTTCCGATCCTCATTACGATCATCTGGCGGAGCGAAGCGCATGGCGGCTCGACGGGCGATTGGTTCAACTGGGACGCGAAGATCCTCTGGCTGAAAACCGCCCTCCGCGACCGGTGGCGTGTCTTCGACATTGCATCGGTTTCCGTGACGGGGTTCGTGTTCTTCGAGGCGCTGCGTAATCGGCGGCTGACCTTCTCGCGCAACCTCGCCTTTTCGGGCCTGGTGCTGGTCGCGGCCTTCCTCGTCCTTCCGCGGATCATCTTCGGCTCCGCTTATGCCGATATGCGGCTGGTCCCTTACGCGATCGTCGTGCTGCTGCTCGCCATCCGCTTCCGCGCGGAGACGACTCGGAAGCTCGGATCGGCCCTCGCGGTGCTGGCGCTCGCCTATGCGACGATCCGCCTCGGTTCCAACACGGTGAGCCTCGCCAGCGCTGCCAACGACCATCAAGCCAAGCTGCAGGCGCTGGCCGAGATTCCGGAAGGAGCGCGCGTCGCCGCCTTCTTCGAGCTGCCTTGCGGGACTCAATGGGCCCTGCCGCGCAACAGCCATCTGGGGTCGATGGTGGTCGTCAGGCGGCATGGTTTTTCGAACGACCAATGGCTGATGGAAGGATTGAACCTGCTCGACCTCAAATACCGGCGCGCCGGTTATTTCGCGTCCGACCCGTCGAATATCGTGCGCCCGAATAAATGCCCCGACCGGATCCACCTGACGATCGACCATTCGCTCGCGCGCCTTCCGCGCGATGCGTTCGACTATCTGTGGCTCATCGACGTCGAGCGATTCGACCCGCGGCTTGCCGCCGGAATGCAGCCGGTCTGGCGCAACGGCCGTTCAATCCTCTATCGGTTGCATTGATGAATCTGTCGATCGTGGTCCCCTGCTTCAACGAGGAAGCGTGTCTCGAAGTCCTGCACGAGCGCTTGGGCGCGTCTGCGCGCCAGGCGGCTGGTGAGGATTATGAGATCGTTCTGGTCAACGACGGTTCGCGCGACAACAGCTGGGCGTTGATGCAGCGGATCGCGGCGGAAGACGCGCACGTTGTCGCCGTGAACCTGTCGCGCAACCATGGCCACCAGCTGGCGCTCACCGCGGGTCTCGACCTGTGCCGGGGCGACCATATCCTCATCATCGACGCCGACCTGCAGGACCCGCCCGAGCTTCTCGCGCCGATGATGGAGGCGATGCGCGAAGCCGAGGCCGACGTGGTCTATGGCGTGCGGAAGAGCCGCGCCGGCGAGACTGCGTTCAAGCGCGCGACGGCGCACGGTTTCTACCGGTTCCTGTCCCGAGCGACCGAGGTCGACATCCCGCTCGACGCGGGGGACTTCCGGCTGATGAGCCGCCGGGCGCTCGACGCCTTGCTGGCAATGCCGGAGCAGGCACGGTTCATCCGCGGAATGGTCGCGTGGATCGGATTCAGGCAGGTGCCTTTCGTCTACGACCGGCAGGAGCGCCACGCCGGCGAGACCAAATATCCTCTGGGCAAGATGATCCGCTTCGCGCTCGATGCGATCACGGGGTTCTCCTCCGCTCCGCTGAAGCTCGCGAGCCATGTCGGGCTGGCGCTGTCGATCGGGTCGGTGCTGCTGATCCTTTACATCGCCTACGCCTGGCTGAGCGGCGTCAGCATCCAGGGCTGGACGTCGCTGATGCTGGTCGTGGTCGTGCTGGGTGCCGTGCAGATGTTCGTGCTTGCCCTCATGGGCGAATATATCGGGCGGCTCTATAATGAGGCGAAAGGACGACCGCTTTACATCGTGCAGGAGATCGCGGGCGGCGACGGACGCGACGCTGCGCGCCTCGGCTATATCGCCGATGCGACGCCGAAGAGCGACAAGCCCGGCGGCAGGGGCAAGCGGCCCACGAGGTGACGCTCGGCCGCGAAGACTTTCTCCAATGCGGTATTGAGCGGGGCAGGCGGCATGGTGAGGTCCGCCTCGTCCTTGCCGCGCAATTTGGATGAAAGCCGCTCGGCGACAGCGACGGGAAACAGCAGGCTGTTGAAATAGCCGAGGGCGTCGAGCCTTAGCGGCGACCGTTCGAACAATTCCCTTAGCGCGCGCTTCGAATAGCGGCGCTTGTGATGGTTCACGACGTCATGCGCCGACCACATCCATTGGTGCGCGGGCACGGTGACGACGAGCTTTCCGCCGGGCTTCAACCGCTGGGCGATCGAGGAGAGCGCGGCGGCGTCATCTTCGATATGCTCGACCACGTCGAACGCGCCGATCAGGTCGTAATGCTTCTGCGGGACTCCCGAGAGCTCGGGGAGCGGGGCGCTCATCACCTTTCGTCCGAGGCGCTTCTCGGCGACCGCACGCGCCTCGTCATCGAGCTCGAGCGCGTCGACGTGGCCGAATTCGGCGAGCATCGCGAGATTGTGCCCGGTGCCGCAGCCGATCTCGAGCACGCTCGCATTCGCCGGCGGTCGGACGTTTCGGCGGATCAGGGCAGCGATGACTTCGCGTCGAGCGACATACCACCAGTGGCGCTGGTCGAGCTGCTCCATCTGCTCATAGACGACGCGCTCCATTAGCGG
>CBHTSV010000043.1:0-6513 GCA_966095215.1 uncultured Sphingomonas sp.
GCCGCGGGCACCTATCGCACCGGCGACGGACGCGGCGGCGCCAACTCGGGCAACCAGCGCTTCGCCCCGCTCAACAGCTGGCCGGACAATGGCAACCTCGACAAGGCGCGGAGGCTGCTTTGGCCGATCAAGCAGAAGTACGGGAAGAACATCAGCTGGGCCGACCTGTTCATCCTCGCCGGCAATGTAGCCGTCGAATCGATGGGCGGTCCGATCTTCGGCTTCGGCGGCGGGCGCGAGGACATCTACGAGCCTGAGCGCGACGTCTATTGGGGCGCCGAGGAGAAGTGGGTCAACGAGGGCTCCGAAACGCGCATCCAGCCGGAGCGTCAGATGGAGCTCGAGCATCCGCTCGCCGCGATCCAGATGGGCCTCATCTACGTCAATCCCGAAGGGCCCGGCGGCAATCCCGATCCGCTGCAATCGGCGCGGGACATCAAGATTACTTTCGAACGCATGGCGATGAACCCCGAGGAGACCGTCGCGCTTACCGCTGGCGGTCACACTTTCGGCAAGGCGCATGGCGCGGGCGATCCGAGCCTGGTCGACGCCGCGCCCGAAGCGGCGGACATCACGCTCCAGGGTCTCGGCTGGGCGAGCGCTCACGAAAGCGGGTTCGGCGAGCACACGATCACCAGCGGGATCGAAGGGTCCTGGGTGAACACTCCGACACAGTGGTCGGACAATTATTTCCGTCTGCTGCTCGACTATGAGTATGAGCTCGTAAAGTCGCCTGCCGGCGCGCAGCAATGGCAGCCGATCAACCAGAAGCCCGAAGACATGGCTCCGGCAGCGCACGACCCGTCGAAGCGCGTGCCGACGATGATGACGACCGCCGACATGGCGCTGCGCGAGGACCCCGAGTTCCGCAAGATCTCGGAGAAGTTCCGCAACGACCATGAGGCGTTCAAGGACGCTTTCGCGCGCGCCTGGTTCAAGCTGACCCACCTCGACATGGGACCGAAGGTCCGCTACCTTGGGCCCGAAGTGCCGTCAGAGGACCTGATCTGGCAGGACCCGGTTCCGGCAGGCACCACGCCGTCGGATGCGGACGTCAGGGCCTTCAAGGACAAGATCCTGGGTGCCGGCTTCACAATCGGCCAGCTCGTGAAGACCGCCTGGGCTTCGGCCTCCACCTTCCGCAAGTCCGATTATCGCGGCGGCGCCAATGGCGCACGCATCCGACTTGCTCCGCAGAAGGACTGGGCCGTCAATGAGCCGGAGGAGCTGTCGAAGGTCCTCGCGAAAATCGACGAGCTGCGCGGCGGCTTGTCGATGGCCGATGCCGTCGTCCTCGCGGGCACTGCGGCCGTCGAGAAGGCGGCGAAGGACGCCGGCTTCAATGTAGACGTCCCCTTCACCGGCGGGCGCGGCGACGCGACGCAGGAATGGACCGACGTCGGCAGCTTCGATGTGATGGAGCCTGCTGCCGACGGTTTCCGCAACTACCTTAAGAGCAAGCATTCGGTGAGGACAGAGGAGCTGCTGCTCGACCGGGCCCAGCTGCTGGGCCTATCAGCGCCGGAAATGACGGCGCTGCTCGGCGGCCTGCGGGTGCTCGGCGCCAACTACAAGGATGCGCCGCACGGCGTCTTCACCAGCCGCAAGGGCCAGCTGACCAACGACTTCTTCGTCAACCTGCTCGACAACGACACCTTCTGGGAGGTCGTAGACGAGAGCGGCGACGAGGAGTTCATCGGCTACGACCGCGGCGGTCGCCAGGAGAAATGGCGCGCGACACGGACGGACCTGATCTTCGGTTCGAACAGCCAGCTCCGCGCGACCGCCGAGGTCTATGCCGAGAAAGGCAATGAGGAGAAGTTCGTCCGCGATTTCATCGCCGCATGGACCAAGGTGATGAACGCCGACCGCTTCGATCTTCGCCGGCCCAAGTCAGCGAAGAGCGAGGCTCGCGCCTCGGAACCTGCCCTGGCGAAATAGTAGCTGGTTTCGGCCGCCGCAGCGCAATCCCTCCACTCCCCCGGCGCTGCGGCGTGTCGAAGTCAGGCAGGCTCGACTTCAAGCCGTTCGATGGTCTCGAGGGCCGGATTGAGCTCGACCATGATCCGGCGCAGTGCCGATGCGAGCAGCTGGAACTCGCTTTCGCGCGGGCTCGACCGGCGCCAGATCAAAGCGATCTGCCGGTAGCCGTGAGCCGAACGCAGCGGCTTTGCGTCCACGCCGGTCCCTTCGAGAATGCCGGCATCGATCGCCATTCCGGGCACGAAGGTCAGCCCCAGACCGTTGTCGACCATCTGCACCAGAGTGTGGAGCGACGTCCCCATCATCGCCGCATGGGCGCGGAGCTCCGGGCGGTTGCAGGCGGACAGGGCATGGTCCTTGAGGCAATGGCCATCCTCGAGAAGAAGCATGCGGTTCTCGTCGAGAGCGGCCACGTCGATCATCGTGCCGTCGGGCGCTTCTCCGCTTGGGAAGGCGACGTAGAGCGGATCGTCGAACAGAGGCGCCGTGTCCACGTCGCCGCAGGCATAGGGAAGGGCGAGCAGAACGCAGTCGAGCTGGCCCCGGTGAAGCGCGTCACAAGCCGCCTGGCTCGTCTCCTCGCGAAGATAGAGCTTCAGCTGCGGCCATTCGCGCCGGAGCCGCGGCAGCATCGCCGGGAGGAGGAAAGGCGCGATCGTCGGGATAACTCCGAGGCGGAGCTCGCCGTGCAGCGGCTTGCCCTCGACCCGCGCCAGGTCCGCCAGCTCTTCCGCCTCGCGGATGACGCGCATTGCCTTGTCCGCCATCTTCTCGCCAAGCGCGGTGAAGCGGACGACGCGCCGCGTGCGCTCGACGAGAGTGATTCCGAGCAGCATTTCGAGCTCGCGCAAACCCGCCGACAATGTCGATTGGGTCACGAAGCACGCCTCTGCGGCCTTGCCGAAATGGCCATGCCTACGGAGCGCGACCAAATACTGGAGCTGTTTAAGTGTCGGCAGATGAACAGTCATCGAGTAATCCAATCAGCGCAATTGATATAATCGGTTGGAACGATTGATGCCACAGCCGTAATTATTGCGGCTGAGGATTCATCCGGCGGCTGTGACTGGCGCCGGCCGCGTAGGCTTCTCCCGCCCCCTCCCCGGGAGCTTCTGCGCCCTCTTCCGCGACGCGAGGGCCGCAGTTGACGGGGTGGGCTCTCTCTCCCCAGAGGCCCACCCCATTCATTCAGCTCGTGATCGCCCGGTAAAGCCCAAAGAGGCTGGTCAACGTGAGCAGCGCCCCGACAAATGTAAGCAGCGTGTCAGGGTTCACCTTCTTCGCAATCCAGGCGCCGAAAGGTGCGGCGACCACGCCACCGATCAGCAGCCCGACCGTCGCGACCGTGAACGCCTGCCAGCCGAGCGCGGCGAGGAAGGTCGCCGAGATGGTCACCGTCAGGAAGAACTCGGCGGTGTTGACGGTGCCGATCGTCTTGCGCGGGTTGCTGCCCTGGACAAGCAGGTTGGACGTGACGATCCCGCCCCAGCCGCCCCCGCCGGCGGCGTCGAGGAAGCCGCCGATGAGGCCTAGAGGCGAGACGATCTTCGGCCGCCGCTCCGTGTGGCGGTGCATCACTCCGCGATAGAACAGGTAGAGGCCGAGCAAGGTGAGATAGGCCAGCACGATCGGCTTGGCGGTGGTCGCATCCACGGCGGTCAGCACGTAAGCGCCGATGACGCCGCCGATGATCCCTGGCACGGCGATGCGGAAGAACAGGCGCCAGTCGACGTTGCGGTGGGCGACGTGGCTGATGCCCGATACCGCGGTCGTGACGGTCTCCGCCGTATGGACGCCAGCCGAGGCGGCGGCGGGCGGCACGCCCATGCTGATCAGCAGGGTGCTCGAGATCTGGCCGTAAGCCATGCCGAGCGCCCCATCGACCAGCTGCGCGGCAAAGCCGATCAGGATGAAGGGGACCAGGACGGAAGGATCGTCCAGGAATGGTGGAAGAATGGCGTGCAAGTTGCCCCCGTTCGAGCGCGATGTGCCGGACGCGTGGGCCATCCGCAAGGTTCCCGAAACGGGTCAACCATTCAACTCGGCTGGAATTTAAACCTGTCCGCACTTAGATTGGCGGCAATGCAGTCTGGCCTGACCGCCTATCTGGACTCCGTGAAATCGCGCGATCCCGCGGCGCGCTCGCGCTGGGACGTATTCTTCTATCCCGGCGTCTGGGCCCTTGGGCTGCACCGCGTGGCCCACTGGCTGTGGGAAGGTCAGCTCTATTTCGTTGCGCGCCTGGTGAACCATTTCGCCCGCTTCCTGACGGCGATTGACATCCATCCGGGAGCGAAGATCGGGCGGAATTTCTTCCTCGACCACGGCTTCAGCGTGATTGGCGAGACCGCCGAGATCGGCGACGACGTGACGATCTACCAGAATGTGACGCTTGGGGGGACGAACCCGTCGACGGGTGTCGGCGGCAAGCGCCATCCGACGCTGCAGAGCGGCGTGGTCGTCGGCTCAGGCGCGCAAATCCTGGGTCCCGTCGTCGTGGGCGAGGGCGCGAAAGTCGGCGCCAACAGCGTCGTCACCAAGGACGTCGCTCCGGGTTCGACGGTAGTGGGCATACCGGCCAAGCCGGTGCCGCTCGACACGGTCCATTACAGCCCCGGATTCGTTCCCTACGGAACCCCGTGCGGCGAGGATTGCGACCCGGTCCGGGTTCGCCTCATCGAGATGGAGCATGAGATCGAGGAGCTGCGCGCGGAGCTGAAGGTGCTGAAAACGCAGCGTCAGCCGCAGCCGAAGGTGAAGTCCGCTTGAGCGTCATCGCGCCGTTCCCGAATATCGGGGATCGGCGCCCAATCGCCACGTTCGACCGCCGGGAGCTTGCGCGGATCCTCGACCTCTATGGCCGGATGGTGATCGCCGGCCAGTGGCGCGATTATGCGCTTCGGATCGATCCCGACGTCGCGGTCTTCGCCGCCTATCGCCGCCATTCCGAGCGGCCCGAGGTCATCATCGAGAAACGCCCCGAGCTTCGATCGAAGCAGGGGGCGTTCGCGCTGGTCAGCGAGCATGGGATGGTGCTGAAGCGGGGGCACGAGCTGTCGCCCGTGCTCGCCCCGCTCGAGCGCCGGCTTATGCGGCTGGTTGGGTAGCGACCGCGGTCCGGTCGAGGATCGGGAGGCGGTTCCGCAGGCTCTCCGGCAGCGGCCGGACGATCGTCCCGCGCGCCTGGTGCCAGAAAGCGGAGAGCAGCAGCAGCGCCGAACCGATCACCAGTGCCGTCAGCGCGATGTTGAGCTCGACGGCTCCGAACTGCTTGAACAGCGAGCTCAGCGCGAAGAGCACATAGGCCAGCGCCGAGACGAGCAGCGCGCGGCGGTCCACGGCGAGGGCGGTGATGCCCAACGCGATGTAGAGCGCGATGACCGCCAGGCCTTCGGACACTCCGATGTGACCCGTCGTCAGGCCGAGGAGCGTGAAGATCGGGTGCACGATCATCGGCGCCGCGAGCAGGTGCAGCCAGAAGGCGACGTCCGAGCGGCGGGTGATGCGGGCCCGGTCGGACGAATCCCACCACATGGCGAACAGGAACATGCCGATGCCGAGGAAGAGGACGAAGCCGAGGATCACGTTCTGGTACGCGTCAGGATCGCCGAGCGCCGCGATCAGCAGGCCCACGGCGATGGCGGAGACCGACGCGCCGCCGGCAGCAACGGTAATCGGCACCCGGAAGCGCTTCCAGTGCAGCCAGGCCGCCGCGGCCGCGACCGCTCCGGAAACCGAGGCGACGATGCCGATATAGATCGCTTCCTGCTCGGCAGGCGGTTCGCCGATCGCCTGCACCAGGCCGAAGCCGACGGTCAGGAAGACGCTTCCGACGAACGCGAGCAGAAGCAGGATGGAAGGCAGCGCCATTCGACGCTTCGCCGTGAAGAACAAGGCGAGCGGCCAGGCAGCCGCTGCAACGAAGAGCGGAGCCAGCAGCGACGGACCGTCGTGGTCGACGACCAGACCTGTAGACTGGCCGATCGACTGGCCGATCCAGCCAAGAGCGAAGAGGAGGATCGCCGCGGCGATCGACACGAAAATGTCATTGAAGCCCGTGATGAGGCGGAACTGCTCTTCGTCCGGAATCGCGGTCGAGCGCTGGCCTTCGACATGCGCGCGCAGTGCGGCGGCGGCTTCGGCGGTGATCACGCCTGACGCGACGGCGTCGTCGAGCTCTTGCTGGCTGTACATTCCTGTCCTCCCGTTAGGAGGCGCAGTTTACAGTCGGTGTATTATAGTGTCAACACAGTAAGGCGGTCACATCCGGCGGATACGCGAGCGCCGGGAATGAGTTACAAGGCAAAAGCCAAGAGAACAGGAGATTCCATCCATGGCGAGGAAAGCGACCCCCAAAGCAAAGGCCGGCACCAAGCCCAAGCCGCGCGGCAGGTCCGGAACGAGAGCGCTGAGCCGCGGCGGATCGCAGAAGCGCAGCAGCAGCAGTGGCGGCATGGACGCGGGCGAAGCTTTCGTGAAGCTGCTGCAAAGCCCGCTGGTCGCCGAGCTGGTCGCGGTTGCGGCGACGGC
>CBHTSV010000044.1:0-8962 GCA_966095215.1 uncultured Sphingomonas sp.
CGATCCCGGTCGCGAACATGAAGTTGGCGATGACTCAGTCTCCCAAAGTCTCGTCAGCCCGCAAAGGAGGCTTCTTCAAGCCCCCGCACGCCCGGTGCTAGCATAAATAATCCCCCGGCCTTTGGTTGCATCGCAAGAGCCGTTTCGTCGAGGTCCTTGGTCGCGGAGGTCACATATAGCCGGTCGAGATTCGGACCTCCAAAAGCGCAACTCGATGGCTGCGCGATCGGCACTTCGATCGTCTGGAGCAGCTCGCCGGCGGCTGAGAATCGGCGGACGCACCAGCCGCCCCAGAAGGCGATCCACAGGCATCCTTCAGAATCGACGGTCATTCCGTCAGGGTAACCATCTCCCTCGCCGAACTGCAGGAAGATGCGCCGGTCCGAGGCATTGCCCTCAGCGTCCATGTTGAAGACATAGGTGACCTGCCGCGCGGTGTCGCTGTGATACATGATGCGGCCGTCGGGGCTGAACGCCGGCCCATTCGTGATTCCATAGCCGCTATCGATCGGCGTGCAGGTGAGATTCGGATCGATTCGATAGAGCGTGCCTGCAGAACCCTGTTCGCGGTCGTCCATGGTCCCGGCCCAAAAGCGGCCTTCCCGATCAACTTTGCCGTCGTTGAAGCGATTATGCGGGAGATGCTCTTCGGGATTGAACATGACCTGCAGCTTGCCGCTGGCGAGGTCGATCTCGGCAATCCCCTGGTCGGTGCCGGCGACGAATCCGCCCTTCGCGCGCAAGGCGATCGAGCCGACCCGGAATGGCGTTCGCCATTGGCTGAGTTCGCCCTTTTCGTCCAGGCGGAAGATCTTCCGATCCTTGATGTCGACCCAGTAGAGCGCCGACTCCCGGGCGACCCACAGGGGACCCTCGCCGAGAACGGCTTGGACGTCCGCAACACACTGGACCGAGTCGCCTGTCACGGGAGCCGGATAGCCCGCCGAGACGAAAAGAAAACCTCGGGAGCCATGTTGCGCTGCCGTGGTTGTTCATCGCATGGGCAAGCGCATGCGCTGGGCGGATGGCTTCATTGCGGCCGATTGGGGCACCACGAACCGCCGCGCCTATCTGATCGGCTCGTCGGGCAAGCGCATCCAGGAGTTCGAGGACGGCAAAGGCGTGCTATCCGTACCGAAAGGCGGCTTCCCCGACGCTGTCGCCGAAATCCGCAAGCGGCTGGGCGACAAGCCTTTGCTGCTGGCCGGAATGGTGGGCTCGAACCGCGGCTGGATCGAGGCGCCGTACGTACCCTGCCCGGCGGGACTCGAAGATCTTGCTCGTGGCCTCGTCTGGGCCGGCGAGCGCGAGGCGATCGTTGCCGGGGTCTCGCTTCTCGAACAGGATCGTGCCGACGTGATGCGCGGCGAAGAAGTGCAACTCCTCGGCGCCGCGGCTGCCGGCATGGTTCATTCAACCGCGCTCGTTTGTCACCCGGGGACCCACAACAAGTGGACGCTGCTCCGCGACCAGCGAATCGACACGTTTCGGACCGTAATGACGGGCGAGCTGTTCAACCTGTTGAAGGAGCACAGCATCCTCGGCGACTTCCTTGGCGGAGAGGTGGCGGTGAACGACGCGTTCCGGAACGGAGTGGAAGAGGGGCTGAAAGATGCCGCCCTGACGGCCGAGCTCTTCTCGATCCGCGCCCGGGTCCTGCTCGGCAAGGCGAAAAAGGAGGAGGCGGCCTCCTTCACCAGCGGCCTGCTGATCGGCACGGACGTCCGCATCGGCCTTTCCGAGCCGCTGGCGGCGCAGGTTGTGGTAATGGGCCGGCCGGAGCTCACCCGGCTCTATGCGGCTGCCATCGACCAGGCCGGCCGGGAGGCGGTCGAGATCGATGGCGAAGAGAGCTTCCTCGCCGGAATCACGAAGATCGCGGAGGCGATTTGAAATGGGCGCGAAAGAGCTGTTCCATAAGTATCTGTCCGAGTGCCCGCTGATCGCCATCGTCCGCGGAGTGACGCCCGGCGAGGCGGACGCGATCGGCGACGCAGTCTACGAAGCGGGAATCCGGATCATCGAGGTGCCGCTGAATTCGCCCGATCCGCTGAAGAGCATCGAGACATTGGCAAAGAAACTGGGCGACAAGGCCCTGATCGGCGCGGGCACCGTGCTCAAGGCCGAGCAGGTCGCCGACGTGAAGAAGGCCGGCGGACGGATCATCGTTTCGCCGGATACGAACACGGAGGTGATTGCAGCCTCCGCCAAGGCTGGGCTGATCTCCTCGCCCGGTTATTTCACGCCATCCGACGCCTTTGCGGCGATCAGGGCCGGCGCGACCGCGCTGAAGCTCTTCCCCGCGGAAGCCGCCTCGCCGGCAGTCCTCCGGGCGCACCTCGCAGTCATCCCGAGAGAAGTGCCCATCATCATCGTTGGCGGCGTGAAGCCCGATAACATGCGTCCGTGGTCCGAAGCGGGTGCGGCGGGGTTCGGCCTCGGGTCCGGCCTCTATCGGCCGGGACAGTCGGCCGCCGAAACGCTCGACCGGGCGCGCGCCTATGTGAACTGTTCGCGCCGCTAGGCTTTGGGCGGCCATGCGAAAGACAAGGATTGCGATCCTCGGATTCGGCAAGATCGCCGCCGACCAGCATGTCCCCTCGATCGAAGGCAATGCGCGATTCGATCTCGTCGCGAGCTCGAGCCGTTCGGGCAAGGGCGTAGGCCAGACGTTCACCGACTGGCGCGAGCTCATCCGATCGGTCGACGGCTTGGAAGCGGTCGCGATCACCACGCCGCCGGAGCCGCGGTACGAAATGGCGCGCGAGTGCATCCTCGCCGGTCTCCACTGCCTCCTCGAAAAGCCGCCAACCACGGGCCTCGCCGAAATCAATGACCTCGCGTGCCTCGCGGACGGGGAGAAGCTCACGCTCTATACGACTTGGCATGCACGGCATCACCCGGCGGTCGCGGCAGCGGCTCGGGCGCTCGCGGGCAAGCGCATCGAATCCATGCAAATCAAATGGCACGAGGATGTGCACAAATGGCATCCGGGCCAGAATTGGATCTGGGAGCCCGGAGGGTTTGGCGTCTTCGACCCCGGCATCAATGCTTTCTCGATCGCCACTCGCATCTTTCCCGGCGGTCTGTTCGTCAAATCGGCCGAGCTTCACGTGCCCGAAAACGCCCAAACGCCGATCGCTGCCGACGTCGAGTTCCACAGCCCCGTCGCCGCGGGGCCACTCGGCGCAAGCCTCGACTGGAGAAGAAGCGAGGGCGAGGAATGGACGATCGCCGTGGAGGCGGCGGACGGCACCCAGGTCCGCCTGGAGGACGGCGGCGCGACGCTGCTGCTGAACGGCGAGAGGCAGCGTGAAAGCGGTCCGGGCGAATATCCCGACATCTACCGCGAGTTCATCGACCTGATCGATCAGCGGCGGAGCAATGTCGATGTTGCCCCGCTGCGCCTCGTGGCCGATTGCCTGCTCGTCGGACGCCGCCACACGGTCGAGCCAGTCCACGGCTGATGGAGCAACTTTAGCCGAAGCGCATTGTGTCCCAACAATGGTGCAAGCTACAACCGACGAGCTCAGCCAGGCGGACGAGGCCTTCGCGGGCAATCGCCTGCTCTCCACCTTCTCGCCCGATGCGCGGGCCTTGATCGAGCCGTTCGGCGAGATGGTTGAGCTTGAGACCGGCGAGATCGTGCTCCGCCGCGGTGACGAAGTGCGCTCGAGCCTCTTCCCCGTCGGGCCCACCATGATCTCCATGGCGGTGGAGCTTTCCGGCGGCCGCACCGTCGAGGTCGCGTCGCTCGGCCGGAGGGGTGCCGTGGGAGGCATCATCAGCTGCGGCCAGGCCCCCGCTTTCTCGCGCGCGATGGTGCTGGTGGGCGGCCAGGCCTTCCGGGTGCCGATGACTGCGCTGGAGGATGCGAAGAGGCGTTCGCCCTTCATCGCCAATCTGTTCTGCCGCTTTTCCGACTATCTGCTCTCCCAGGTCATGCAATCGGTCGCCTGCAATGCTTTCCATTCGATTCCCGAACGGGCCGCGCGATGGCTGCTTCACGCGCAGGACCGCGCCGGCGACCGGATCGAGCTTACGCAGCAGGCCCTGGCCGGGCTCCTCGGGGTGCAGCGCACGACGGTTAATGCCGTATCTCAGTCGCTCGAGGAGGAGGGGCTGATCACGACCGGACGCGGCGTCATCCGCATCGCCGATCGCGCCAGGCTGATCCGCCGCAGCTGCGAATGCTACCGGCGGCTCGAAGACCATTTCGGCGCGGTGATCGGCAACACGGGTAGCGGCGGCAGCTAGCCCGCCAGTTTCCAGGCCAACGTCTGACCGGCGAGGAACGGGACGATACCGGAGATTTCGTCGGGCACCATCACTTCCGCCCGCTCCAGCGTCACCGTGCCTTCGTTCAGCGGAAGTCCGTAGAAATTGGATCCGTTCACCGACGCGAACGCCTCGAAATGCTCGAGCGCGCCATCCTGCGCGAAGGCCGTCGCATAGGCCTCGAGCGCGAAGGGCGCGTTGAACATGCCCGCGCAGCCGCAGGCGGATTCCTTCGCTTCGCGGCTGTGCGGCGCGCGGTCGGTGCCGAGGAATAACTTCCCGGAGCCGGAGGTCGCGGCTTTGCGCACTGCAAGGCGATGCTTCTCGCGCTTGGCGACCGGCAGGCAGTAGGCGTGGGGTCGCAGCCCTCCGGCGAAGATCGCGTTCCGGTTGATCATCAGATGCTGCGGAGTGACCGTCGCCGCGATGTTGGGACCCGAGCCTTCCACGAACTGCACGGCTTCCGCGGTAGTGACGTGCTCGAGGACGATCTTCAGCTCCGGGAAATCCGATGAGAGCGGCTCCAGCACGCGATCGATGAAGACCGCCTCGCGGTCGAACACGTCGACATCCGGGTCGGTCACCTCGCCATGGACGCAAAACACCATGCCCATCGCCTGCATCCGCTCCAGCGCCGGGTAGATGTTCCGGACGTCCGTGACTCCGCTCGCGCTGTTGGTGGTCGCGCCGGCCGGGTAGAGCTTGGCCGCAACCCAGACGCGCCCCTCGAAGCCGTTCGCGAGCTCTTCCGGGTCGGTCTCGTCGGTCAGGTAGCAGGTCATCAGCGGCGTGAATTCCGCACCCGCCGCCGCGACGATCCGCTCGCGATAGGCTTCGGCCGCCGCGACAGTCGTGATCGGTGGCACGAGATTCGGCATGACGATGGCCCGGGCGAACTGCCGCGCGGTGTATGGCGCGACCTTCCGCAGCATCTCGCCGTCGCGCAGATGCAGGTGCCAGTCGTCGGGGCGGCGGATGGTCAGCGTTTGCGATGCCACGGTCGGCTCCCTAACTGATGATCATGGCCGCAACCACCCTGACCGACCGTGCGGTGATCCGCCTCTCCGGCGAGGACGTCCGCGGCTTTCTCCAGGGCCTCGTCACCAGCGACGTAACCGCCGATCTGCCAGTCTGGGCCGCCCTCCTCACGCCGCAGGGCAAGTGCCTGTTCGATTTCCTGGTGTGGAATGACGGCGGCGACCTGCTGCTCGACTGCGAAGCTGCAGCAATAGACGACGTGATCAAGCGCCTCGCGATTTACCGATTGCGGCGGCAGATCAGAATCGAACGCGATCCATCGCTCGCCGTGCATTGGTCGAAGGACGCCATTGACGGCGTTCCCGATCCTCGCCTGCCGGCGCTTGGCCGCCGCTGGCTCGCACCAGCCGGTGACGCCGCGAGCGGCTGGCTCGAGCACCGGCTTCGGCTCGGCGTATGCGAAGGGCGGGCCGAGCTGGGGGACATCCTCTGGCTCGAATGCAACGCGATCGAGCTGAACGGCGTCAGCTTCACCAAGGGATGTTACGTCGGGCAGGAAAATACGTCGCGGATGAACTGGCGGCAGAAGATCAACCGCCGCCTGTTCGTCGTGCTGGGGGGAGGAGGCGAACGCTCGCGCGCCGAATATCCGCAGCTGGACCTGTCGGTCGTTCACGCCCGCGTGGATGCGATCCCTGACAACGCGATCATTCCGAAGTGGCTGAAGGACTCGCTGGCTCAACCGAGCACGGCATAGGCGCGCACCGGGAACGTGCCCATTCCGCGCACCTTCGGCGGCACGGCGGAGACGCGGAAATCCTCGTCCGGCAGGCTGCCGAGATTGGTCATATGCTCGCAGATCGGGATTTGCGTGCCGAGCAGCTTCGTATGCACCGGGCGCGAGCGGGCGCGCGTATCGTCGATATTGTTGCTGTCGACGCCGACGAGCGCGGCGCCGTTGTCGATGAGCCAGTCGGCGGCTTCGCCGGTCAGGAAGGGGTGGTCCTCGCCGTAGCGGTCGGTGCGCCAATGCCGGTCCCAGCCGGTGTGGACGAGCACTGCACATCCTCGCACGTCGCGGCCGTCGAATGCGTTGGCGCCGACCTCGATCCCATTCTCCCACGGTCGGCGGACCACGATGCCCGGAAGGTCCGCGAGCGACTTCAGCGGCAGGTCGGCGAGGTCGATCCCGTCTGCATAGCGATGGAAAGGGGAATCCAAGTACGTCCCGGTGTTCGCGACCATGTCGATGCGCCCGATCTGGAACGTCGAGCCGTCATCGTAATTGGCCGCGGTGCTTGTCCGCTCCCAGAAATCGCAGATCTGTGGCCCCGGCAGGCCTGGATAGGTCGTCATGCCATGCTCGATCACATGGCTGAGGTCGACGATCCTCTTCTCTTCAAGATCCGCCATGACGCCACCGCTCCGATGAGCAGCCATAGCACGTTCAGTGCCGCGGACGGCAATGCGCCGTGCCACCATCCGTTGATCACGAATCCAGCCGCGCCGACGACATTCATCAGCTGATACGAGAGCGAGCGGCCGGTCAGCCTTCCGGCCGACAGCAACGCATAGGCCAGCAGAATCAACGCCGCGCCGGTCCAGCCCGCAATCTCGACCAACCAGCGGGTGAGATCCCAGGCCGGAAGGCCGATCACGCCGCGGCGAGCCTCCGCAGCACGTAGTGCAGAATGCCGCCCGAGCGGAAATATTCGAGCTCGTTGTAGGTGTCGATGCGGCAGCGCGCGGTGAAAAAGCTGACCGATCCGTCGATCTTCCTGACCTCGACTTCGACATCCTGCCGTGGCTTGATGTCGGTGACTCCCTTGATCGTGAACGTTTCGCTTCCGTCCAGGCCGAGGCTCTCGGCATTCTCCGCGCTTTCGAACTGCAGCGGAAGCACGCCCATGCCGACCAGGTTAGAACGGTGGATGCGCTCGAAGCTCTGGGCGATGACGGCGCGCACTCCAAGCAGGATCGTGCCCTTGGCTGCCCAGTCGCGCGAGCTTCCAGTGCCATATTCCTTGCCGGCGAGAACGACGAGCGGCGTGCCGTCATGCTTGTAGGCCATGGCCGCGTCGTAGATTGGCAGCGTCTCTTCGGTCGGCGCATAGCGCGTGAAGCCGCCCTCGACATTGTCGAGCATCCGGTTGCGGATGCGGATGTTGGCGAACGTGCCGCGCATCATCACTTCATGATTGCCGCGGCGCGCGCCGTAGCTGTTGAACTCGGCGCGGCTGACGCCGTGCTCGAGGAGGTAGCGACCTGCGGGGCTGTCCGGCTTGATGGAGCCCGCCGGCGAGATGTGGTCGGTGGTGATCGAATCGCCGAACACCGCCAAAGCACGCGCCTCGACAATGTCTTCCGGCGGGCTCGGGGTCATCGTCATGCCCGTGAAATACGGCGGGTTCTGGATGTAGGTCGATTCCGGCGGCCAGCCGTAGGTGGCGCCGCCGGTCACCTGAATCGCCCGCCAGCGATCGTCGCCGCGATAGACGTCGGCATAGCGCTTGCGGAACATGTCCGAGTGGACGTGCGCGTCGATGAGGCTGCGGATCTCCTCGTTCGAGGGCCAGATGTCCTTCAGGTACACCGGCTCACCGTTGCGGCCGGTGCCGATCGGATCGTGAACCATGTCCGAGCGCACGGTTCCCTTGAGCGCGAAGGCGACCACCAGCGGCGGCGACGCGAGATAATTGGCGCGGCAGTCGGGCGACACCCGGCCCACGAAGTTGCGGTTGCCCGAAAGCACGCTGACGGCGACCATGTCATTGTCGTTGATCGCCTTGCTGATCGGCTCGGGCAGCGGGCCCGAATTGCCGATGCAGGTCGTGCAGCCATAGCCGACGAGGTCGAAGCCAAGCGCGTTGAGATCGTCGCTGAGGCCGCTTTCGTTGAGATAGTCGGTGACCACCTGGCTACCGGGCGCGAGGCTGGTCTTCACCCACGGCTTGGTCTGGAGTCCCTTCTCGCGTGCTTTGCGCGCGAGCAGGCCGGCGCCGATCAGCACCGACGGGTTCGACGTATTGGTGCAGCTGGTGATCGCCGCAATGACGACATCGCCGTTGCCGAGATCGCATTCCGTGCCTTCCACCGGGACGCGCGGATCGGTGTGCTTCTGGTAGATTTTCTCGAGGTCGGCGTTGAACTCGTCGTCAATGTTGCTCAGCAGCACCCGATCCTGCGGCCGCTTCGGACCTGCGAGCGACGGCTCGATCGAGCTCATGTCGAGCTCGAGCGTGTCGGTGAACAAGGGCTCGGGCGTCGAAGCGTCGCGCCACAGGCCCTGCGCCTGCGCATAGGCCTTCACCAGCGCGATGCGATCCGGGTCGCGGCCGGTCAGCTCCAGATAGTCCACCGTACGCTGGTCGATCGGGAAGAAGCCGCAGGTCGCGCCGTATTCGGGAGCCATGTTGGCGATTGTCGCGCGGTCGGCGACCGTCATGCTGTCGAGGCCCGGCCCGTAGAATTCGACGAAGCGACCGACCACACCTTTCTGGCGAAGCATCTGCGTGACGGTCAGCACCAGGTCGGTCGCGGTGATGCCTTCCCTGAGCTCGCCCGACAGGCGGAAGCCGACCACCTCGGGGATCAGCATGCTGACCGGCTGGCCGAGCATCGCTGCCTCGGCCTCGATCCCGCCGACGCCCCAGCCGAGCACGCCCAGACCGTTGACCATGGTCGTGTGGCTGTCGGTGCCGACGAG
>CBHTSV010000045.1:0-10013 GCA_966095215.1 uncultured Sphingomonas sp.
CGTCTGGGCGCACCACATGTTCACGACAGGCATGAGCGTCGACGAGAAGGTCTATTTCACCGCCGCGACCATGGTCATCGCGGTTCCGACGGGCGTGAAGATCTTCAGCTGGATCGCGACCATGTGGGGCGGCTCGATCACGTTCGAGACGCCGATGCTGTGGGCGATCGGCTTCATTTTCCTGTTCACCGTGGGCGGAGTGACCGGAGTCGTGCTCGCGAACGGCGGCGTCGATAATTACATGCACGACACCTACTATGTCGTCGCGCACTTCCACTACGTGCTGAGCCTCGGGGCCATCTTCGCCATCTTCGGCGGCTTCTATTACTGGTTCCCGAAGATGAGTGGTCGCATGTACAACGAGCTGCTCGGCAAGCTGCACTTCTTCATCATGTTCATCGGCGTGAACGTGATCTTCTTCCCAATGCACTTCCTCGGCTTGGACGGAATGCCGCGGAGAATCCCAGACTACACGCCGGCCTTCGCCGAATGGAACAAGGTCGCGACCGTCGGCTACATGATCACTATCGCGGGCGTGGCGATCTTCTTCGTCAACCTCTTCTGGTCGTTGACGGCCGGTAAGAAGGCGCCGAACAATCCGTGGGGCGAGGGAGCGACGACGCTCGAATGGACCCTGTCGAGCCCGCCGCCGTTCCACCAGTTCTCTACCCTGCCGAAGATCGACTGACGAAGCCGGAGCCGATGACCTGTGAAGTAATCGACCGGGAAGCTGTCGGCCTTCCCGCTGACTGGCGTGACTTCCTCGCGCTTACCAAGCCGCGCGTCATGAGCCTGGTCGTCTTCTCCGGCCTCGCCGGGCTGCTCGCCGCGCCGACGCTTCCGCCGGTGGTGCTCGGCTTTACCGCGATCCTCTGCATCGCGCTCGGAGCGGGCGCCTGCGGGGCGCTCAACCAGTGGTACGAGGCGGACCTCGACAAGAAGATGCGGCGGACGGCCGGGCGCCCGCTTCCCGACGGACGGATGGACCGGCAGTCTGCACTGCATTTCGGCGTCGGACTTGGCGTCTTCTCGGTGCTGCTCATGGGCGTTGCGACTAATTGGCTCGCGGCCGCCCTGCTTGCCCTCTCGATCCTCTTCTACGTGCTGGTCTACACTGTCTGGCTGAAGCCGCGCACCCCGCAGAACATCGTCATCGGTGGAGCGGCGGGCGCCTTTCCGCCGCTGATCGGCTGGGTCGCGGCGACCGGTCATTTCGCGGCCCTGCCTTTGCTCCTGTTCGCCATCGTCTTCCTGTGGACTCCGCCGCATTTCTGGGCGCTCTCGCTGTTCGTCCGCTCGGATTATGCAGCGGCAGGGATCCCGATGCTTCCGGTGGTCGCGGGCAGCCAGGCCACGCGGCGGCAGATCTTTCTCTACAGCCTGCCGATGGCGGCCGCGGCCGTCGCGCCGTGGGGGCTCGGGCTGACGGGCGCGATCTACGGCATCGCCGCTACAGGGCTGAGCCTCGGCTTTATCATCCTCGCGGGGAACGTCCGCGCAAACCGCGCGACGGAGCCGAGGCAAATGGGTCCCGAGAAGCGCCTGTTCGGCTATTCGGTCATCTACCTGTTTGCGCTGTTCGCGGCGCTCGTCGCCGACCGGTGGATCGCATGGTGAGGCCGGAGGATGAGATCATCCGCAAGCGCCAGCGGGAGCGGGCGCGGATCGTGGCGCTGCTGCTCGGCGCTTTCGTCGTGCTGCTGTTCTTCATCACCATCGCGAAGACGGGAATGAACTGGTGACCAAAAACGGTCGGACTGCCTTGATCATGTCGGGGGTCGTGGCCTTCATGATCGGCGTCGCCGCCGTTTCGCCGGAGCTCTACCGCACATTTTGCGCGCTAACGGGCTTCGGGGGAACGCCGCTCAGAGCTGAAGCTGCGCCGGGTGCTGTCGCGGGGGAGGTCGGGGTTCGTTTCGACGCCAACGTTCACCCCGGCCTGCCCTGGCGGTTCGAGCCGGAGCAGCTCACGGTCAGGGTCCAGCCGGGCGCCCGCACGAAGATCTTCTATCGCGCGCAGAACCTGTCGGCGCGGACGATCACAGGCCAGGCGGCGTACAATGTCAGTCCCGACCAGGTCGGCAAATATTTCAAGAAGATCCAGTGCTTCTGCTTCACCGAGCAGACGCTCAAGCCTGGGCAGACCGTCGACATGCCCGTTGTCTTCTTCGTCGATCCCGCGATCGAGAAGGACCCGGACACCAAGGACATCGACGAGATTACCTTGAGCTACACCTTCTACCCCGCTGGATAATCGCCAAACGGACCGCTAGAGCCTCCAGCCAAAGAGAGACGAGGAAAGCCGCATAAATGGCCGCGACGAAGAACCACGACTACCATCTCGTAGAACCGAGCGCCTGGCCGCTGATCGGCGCAATCGCTGGCGGCCTGCTGTTCGGCGGCCTGGTCATGTGGTGGCACGAGAATCACTACGGTCCGTTCGTGTTCGCGCTCGGCGTGGCCGGAGTGCTGGTGACGATGTACAGCTGGTGGTCGGAAACGATCAAAGAGGCGCACACCGGCTATCACACGCCGGTCGTCCAGCTCCACCTGCGCTACGGCATGATCCTGTTCATCGCCTCCGAGGTGATGTTCTTCCTCGCCTGGTTTTGGGCTTTCTTCGATTCGTCGATCTTCCCGTCAGCGGTCGATGCCGTCGGCGGTCAGTGGCCGCCCAAGGGCATCGAGGTGCTGAACCCGTGGGGCTTCCCGCTGCTCAACACCTTCATCCTGCTGTGCTCGGGAACGACCGTCACCTATGCCCATCATTCGCTGATCCATGGCGACCGCGACGGGCTGAAGCTCGGCCTCTGGATGACGATCCTGCTGGGGCTGACGTTCACGAGCGTCCAGGCCTACGAATACGCCCACGCGCCCTTCGCCTTCAAAGGCAATATCTACGGCGCGACCTTCTTCATGGCGACCGGCTTCCACGGATTCCACGTGATCGTCGGGACGATCTTCCTCTCGGTCTGCCTGCTCCGCGCCTACAAGGGCGACTTCACGCCAAAGCAGCATTTCGGGTTCGAGGCGGCTGCCTGGTACTGGCATTTCGTCGACGTGGTGTGGCTGTTCCTGTTCACGTCGATCTACCTTTGGGGCGGCTGGGGCGCGCCGCACGCAGGGTGAGGGCGTTGGCCAGGCCAGCGGCGGGATGATCCGCAGGCTTCCCCTGGCGCCGACGGTCGTTGTTGCGCTCGCCGTCGCGATGCTCGTCGCCCTCGGAGTCTGGCAGCTGGATCGCGCGAAGTGGAAGGAACGGCTGATCGCCGGCTACGCCCGTGCCGAAAAGCTGCCGCCGGTCACTTGGCCCACGGTTCCGACGCGGAACGTCCAGTCCCTGCTCTTTCGTCATGCGACCGGCGTGTGCCTCCGCCCCGTCGGCAAGCGCGCCCAGGCGGGCGAGAATCTCGCGGGCGAGCCGGGCTACGTGCAGATTCTCGACTGCCAGACCGGCGCGGAAGGGCCGGGGATGAGCGTCGAGGTCGGCTGGTCGAAAGACCCGAACGCGAAGGTGAACTGGAAGGGCGGGCTGGTCAGCGGGATCATCGTGCCCGACCGCCGGACCCGCATCCGTCTCGTCGCCGCGAGCGCCCCTCGCGGACTGGAGACCAGCGCGCCGCCGCCGCCGACCGGCTCCATTTCGCCGACGCGTCATCGCGGCTATGCGGCGACCTGGTTCAGCTTGGCTGCAATCGCGATCATTATCTATGCTCTCGCGTTGAGGAAGCGGCTGAGAGAGGAGCGCCCGAAGGAATGAGTGCCGAGCTGCATCGCCTGAGCAATGGAATCGCCGTCGCGGTGGACCCGCTGCCCGGTGCTGAATCGGTGGCGATCGGTCTCTACGCGATGGTCGGCTCCAGATCCGAGCCGGATCATCTCTCGGGCTTGGCGCATCTCGTCGAGCATATGGTGTTCAAGGGCGCAGGGCCGCGCGACACGCGCCAGATCGCCGAGGCGATCGAGGACGTCGGCGGGGTGATCAACGCCTGGACCGCGCGGGACCAGACCGTCTTCTACGGCCGCACTCTCGCCAAGGACGCGGAGCTGCTCTGCGAGCTTCTCACCGACTTCTTCCGTGCGCCGCACATGGCCGAGGAGCATCTCGAGCGCGAGAAGGACGTGATCCTCTCCGAGCTCGGCGAAGTAGTTGATGCGCCCGACGACCTCGTCCACGACCATCTGTTTGAAGCCGCATTTACGGACCAGCCGCTCGGCCGTTCCGTATTGGGCCGCGCTGAGACGTTGCGGACGATCACGCGCGACGATTGCCTCAACTGGATCCGCGATGAGCTGATCCCGACGCGCCTCATCCTGTCGGCGAGCGGCAAGGTCGATCCGGACGAAATGCTCAAATGCGCCGAGCGGCTGCTCGGGGACCTCGAGAGTTGGCCCGGCGTTCCGATCGGCCGCGCCGAATTCACCGGCGGCGTTCGCAACGACCGGCGTGAGTTCGAGCAGGCCCACTGGTGCCTCGGTCTTCCGGGAATGGCGGCGAGCGATCCAAGGCTCCCGGCTCTGTCGATCTTCATCCAGGCGCTCGGCGGCGGAATGTCGTCGCGGCTGTTCCAGGAGCTGCGCGAGGAACGCGGCCTCGCTTATTCGGTGAGCGCCTGGCAGCAGGCTTATGCCGACACGGGGATCGTCGGCCTCAGTTGCGCCGCGGACCGCAACCGGGCGGTCGAGTCCATGCAACTCGCACGGTCCGTGCTCGCCGCTGCGGTCGAGACACTGGGCGATGCAGAAGTCCAGCGGGCCAAGACGCAGATCGAGGCCGGCCTGCTGATGTCCATGGAGACCGCGCAGGGCCGGGCCGACCAGATGGCGCGCTCGATCGAGGTGTTCGGGCGAATCCTCGGCCTCGAAGAGCTGCGCGATCAGATCCGCGCGGTCGACGCGGCGGCTGCGCGGTCGGCCGGTGCGGCTCTGCTCGATGGACGCGCCGCCGTCGCGTCGGTCGGAACGCAGCTCGCCCTGGCCGCCTGATTCCTCGGGCGTGAGCGAACTCAAAACGCTGGTCGCGGAGCCTTGGGACGACTGGGGCCTGATCGACTGCGGCAACGGACAGAAGCTGGAGCGCTATGGCACAGTGACGGTCGTCCGGCCCGAACCGCAGGCCATGTGGGCGCCGGCGCGCAGCGACTGGAACCCTGACGCGACATTCGTTCCTGCCTCGGACGAAGAGGGTGGCGGGCGGTGGCTGCAGCACCGGCCCGTGCCGAAGCAGTGGGAGCTCTCGCGCGGCGCGGTCCGCTTCCACGCCTCGCTGACGCCATTTCGCCATCTCGCCTTCTTCCCGGACATGGCCCCGCAATGGGACTGGATGCGCGAGCGAGCGGCCGGCGCCGATGTACTTAACCTCTTCGGCTACACCGGCGTCGGGACCCTGCTGCTGAGTGACGCGGGCGCCCAGCTCGTCCATGTCGACGCTTCGAAGAAATCGGTCGAGCAAGGGAAGGAGAATGCGAAGCTATCCAGCCTGGACGACCGCCCGATCCGTTGGATCGTCGACGATGCAAGCAAGTTCACCGCGCGCGAGGTCCGGCGTGGGCGCCGTTATGACGGCATCCTGCTCGATCCGCCCAAGTTCGGGCGCGGCCCCGACGGCGAAGTGTGGCGGCTCGAGGAGAATCTGGCGCCCTTGCTCGCCGACTGCCGCCGGCTGCTCGACGAGAACAGCCGCTTCCTCGTGCTCACCGTCTATGCGGTGCGCATGTCCGCACTCGCGATAGGCGAGCTGATGAAGCAGGCGCTCGACGACCTCGCGGGCAATGTCGAGATGGGCGAGATGGCAGTTCGGGAAGAAGCGCGCGGGCTGCTGCTTCCGACCGCAATTTTTGCGCGTTGGTCTAGGTCCTAGCCGCCCGGATCGCCGCGCCGGCGACGAACGGCGCTCCAGCTGTCAGCAGCAGCGAAACGGCGGCTTCGAGCAGCAACGCGTTGCCGGCTCCAAAAATCAGCAGCGGAACTGCGAGAGGAAGCAACAGCAGTCCGGCGAGCGAGCCGGCGCGCGGTAGCCCGGCCGTTACGGCCGCTACGGCTACGGCCAGCGCGGCAAGTCCGGGCGTGCCGATTGCAAGCGCAACTTCGGTCTGTCCGAGTGACGCGACGTCCATCGCCAGCAACGCCGAACCGGGTATCGCGGCGATCAGCAGCAGCGGCGCGAAAGTGAGCCAGTGTGCGGCGATCTTCGCGGCCGCCACGCTCTCTTCCGCAAAGCCGTGCAACGCAAGCTGGTCGAGCACCCCGCCGGCACGATCCGGTTCGATGAGGCGTTCGATCGGCAGAAGCGCCGCCGTCAGCGCCGCGATCCACAAGGTTCCCGGCCCGATCCTCGACAACAGCCGTGCGTCCGGACCGACCGCGAAGGGCATCAACGTCGCTATGAGCAGGAAGAAGGCGACCGGCAGCCATGCCGCGCCGGTGAAACCGCGCCGGACGTCCCGCGTGATCAGCGCTCCAATCACGTCAGTTCCCTTTGGCCGAGCACCAACGGCCGCCATTCGCCCGAAAGCGGCTGGTGCGAGGCAATCAGCACCGCACCGCCCGAAGCGATGTGGCGTTCGACCAGGGCAGCTAGCCGCTCCGCCCCGTCGCTGTCGAGACCGTTCAGCGGCTCGTCGAGCAGCCAAAGCGGCACTCGCGAAGCCGCGACCCGCGCGAGCGCCGCGCGCTTCGCTTGCCCCGACGACAGCAGCCGTACCGGAACGTCCCCGAGGTTTGCGATGCCCAGCGCTGACATCGCCTCGTCGACATGCGGCGACCAGAATTTCAAAGCGCGCCTCAGCGGCAGTTCGCGGTCGAGTGCGAGCTTGTCGTCGGCAAGGGCCAGCGGCGAGCGTTCGACCGTGCCGCGCTCGGCGTGCAGCAATCCGGCGGCAAGTCGGATCATGCTCGACTTGCCGCTTCCATTCGGGCCCGACACGTGCAGCGCCTCACCGGGTGCGAGCGCCAGGTCGAGGCCTTGAAACAGCAGCCGCCCACCGCGGCGCAAGGTCACGTCTTCAAAGCGCAGGAGCGCCGTCACGCGACGGCGTCCTCGAGCGCGTGCATGTCTGCGTCGCTGAGGCCGAAATGGTGACCCACCTCGTGGATCAGCACGTGCGCGACGAGATGTTCGAGCGTGTCCTGGCCTCCAGCCCATTCGTCCAGGATCGGACGGCGGAACAGGCGGATCCGCTCGGGCAGCGTGCCCGATTGCTCGACGCTTCGCTCCGTCAGCGGCACGCCTTCATAGATGCCGCTGAGCTCGAAGGGGTTGTCGATCCCGATTGCGTCCAGCGTCTCCTCGTCGGCAAAATCCTGGATCAGCAGCACGACGTCGCCCAGGCTGTCCGAAAAGGGCGCCGGGAGGGCGTCGAGCGTGCGGCGCGCGATTGCCTCGATCTCGTCGGCGGATGGCGGCGGTCCGAAGCGGCGCATCGCCGCCGCATAGGGGCTGTAAGCGTAAAGCTGCAAGGTTGCCCCCTCGGACGTCTCTGCCTACATGGGCCGCCTTCCAGGAAGATGCGGAGCGGTGGCCGAGTGGTCGAAGGCGCTCGCCTGGAAAGTGAGTATACGGTGAAGAGCCGTATCGAGGGTTCGAATCCCTCCCGCTCCGCCACTTGTTGTCCGCCAGCGAAGCGCCGCATAATCTCGTCAAAGCCGAGTCAGAACCACTCCCTCTCTTAAGGAGGCGAATCATGGCGACTGAGGCTGCGGCTTTTCAGACACGCGCGAGCAAAAGCGACCTGCTGCCCTGGCGCCGCAAACGCGAGTTCCAGCGCAAGTTCGCGACCCAGGCGGTCAGAAGCTATATCTTCCTGAGCTTCGGCATGGGGATCGTGGCGCTGCTGCTGCCGATCCTGCTGCTGATCTTCGGCGGCTATGCGGGCCATTATTCGATCAGCTTTTTTTATCACGTCCCCGGGCCGACGCGTGACATCCTCGTCGGGTCGCTCTGGGCGACCGGCGTCTTCCTGTTCCTCTTCCACGGCCTCTCGAGACTTGAGAATTGGCTGCTTAATTTCGCCGGCCTGGCCGCGATCTCGATCGCGATGAATCCCATGCCGCTGGACCAGTGCGGCCGCGAGCCCCGGATCACGATTCATGCGGCGAGCGCGATCGCTTTCTTCATCCTGCTGGCGATCGTTGCGGTCGCTTTGTCGAAAGGGCGCATCAAATACATCATCTACCCGCCCAAGAGGCGCCGGTTCGCGGCAGCCTACAATGCCGCGGGCTTCCTGATGATTGCGATGCCGGTCGCCGTGGCTGCGCTCCATTTCTTCGGCAGGCGCGAATGCGAGAGCCACTGGATCTTCTGGATCGAGTGCGCAGGCATCTGGTCGTTCGCGGCCTATTGGTTCGTGAAGACGCTCGAATACCGGCTGCTGCTGCGGATTCGTACCCCGATCAGCCGAAAGTGAAGGAGAAGGCCTCGACGCCCGGGTCGAGGAACTCGATGGTGAACGTGCGATCGCGGATCGGGCCCTTCTGCCGGATCAACTGATAGAGTCGTTGCTCTTTCACCAGTCCCGCGCCGTTCGACGCGACGTCGACGCCTGCGTCACCGTCCGGCGCCTGCCCGTCGAGCGTCACACGGAACCGCACGGACCTGCCGCTGGCCGAGCCGAGCACGAGGTGCAGGTCGCGCGCGTGGAAGCGGAAGTGAATCTTCGCACCCGCGGCAAGTGAGCGCGCATTCTGCCGGCTGTCGAGCCACTGGCCCTCGAGCGCCCAGTCGTTGAGCTGCAGAGCCGCCCCAGAATAGGCCCTGGGCTTGTCGCGCAGCAGGCCGCCCGGCGACGCGAAGCGGTCCGCGCGCGCGTAGCCGATGTAGGTTTCCGGCGACCTGATTTCGCCGAACGCCGCGCCTGCCTGCGCGCCGGAAGCGCTCGCCTGTGACATCCCGCTCGTCGGCGCGCGGCCCGCTTCGGCGAGCAGCTGGCGGATCACCCGCTCGGACAGGTCGTACTC
Source organism: uncultured Sphingomonas sp. (assembly GCA_966095215.1). Lineage (GTDB taxonomy): Bacteria > Pseudomonadota > Alphaproteobacteria > Sphingomonadales > Sphingomonadaceae > Sphingomicrobium. The sequence goes on from CBHTSV010000045.1 coordinate 8,956, forward strand.
GCCCTCGCCGTGGTGGTAGTAGCGGATGCGTCCCTGGGCATCGATGAAATAGTGCGCCGGCCAGTACTGGTTCTTGAGCGCGTTCCAGAGGCGGTATTGGTTGTCGAGCGCGACGGGATAGCGGATCCCTAGGTCCTTGATGGCCCGCGCCACGTTCGCCGGGTCGCGCTCGAACGCGAACTCGGGCGCATGGACTCCGATCACGATGAGACCGTCCTTGCGATATTTCTCGTCCCACGCGCGCACATAGGGGATCGAGCGCAGGCAATTGATGCAGCTGTAGGTCCAGAAATCGATCACCACGACCTTGCCTTTGAGCTGCTCGCGGGTGAGCGGCGCGCTGTTGAACCACGGGCCGAGTCCGTCGAGCGGCGGCAGCTCGCCGATGACGGGCAGCTCAAGCTGGCCCATCGCATTCGTTCGAGCGCGGCTCTCGCCCATCTGCTCGCCGAGGCCGAGCTTTGCCGCCAGCCCTGTCTCGAGCCCCGCCGTCTGCGCACTGGAGAGCTTGGCGAGCACGCGGGTGTCGAGGCCGAGCGCGATGGCGCCAACGCCAACGAGCACGAGCACGCCGAGCACCTGCCGGATGCGCTCGCTGGCCCCGAGCGACTTTTTCATCCGCGCGAACACCTTGCCGCCGACGAGCAAGGCCAAGGCGAGCGAGGTTGCGGCGCCGAGCGCATAAGCGAGGAGGAGCAGGGTGGTGTTGAAGCTCGCCCCCTGCAGCGCGGCGGCGGTGAAGATGATGCCGAGGATCGGCCCGGCGCACGGCGCCCACAGCAGTCCGGTGGCAACACCGAGCACGGCCGACGACCAGATGCTGTCGCGCTGCCCCTGCCGCTCCGAGAGGCGCGAGCCGAGCGCGACCAGCGGCCGCGTCAGCCGGTCGGACACGCGCGGGAAGACGAGCGCGATGCCGAACAAGGCGAGGAGCAGCAGCGCGGCCCCGCGACCGACGGCATTGGCCTTGACCGCCCAGCCGCCGCCCACCGCCGCCAGGGTCGCGACCAGGGCGAAGGTCAGCGCCAGGCCGGCGAGCAGCGGCAGGGTGCTGCGGG
>CBHTSV010000046.1:0-4591 GCA_966095215.1 uncultured Sphingomonas sp.
TTTCCTTCTTCAGCAATCTGGCGACCTATTTTCAGAACCCGCCCGCACCGCTCGCCGCTGAGGAGTTCCACCGTGAGCCGAAGGAGCTCGCGCTTTCGAGCGATGGCCCGTTCGGCAAGTTCAACAAGCAGCAGCTTCAGCGGGGCTTCCAGGTCTATTCGGAAGTCTGCTCGGCCTGCCACAGCCTGAAGCTGGTCGCGTTCCGCGACCTCGCCGGCCTTGGCTACAATCAGGCCGAGATCAAGAAGATTGCGTCGGACTGGAAGACGCAGGTCCCGTCGATCAACCCGGACACCGGCGAGGCTTCGACCCGCAAGGCTCTCCCGTCCGACAACTTCCCGGCGCCCTTCGCGAACGAGGTTGCGGCGCGCGCGGCGAACAACAACGCGCTCCCGCCGGACCTCTCGCTGATCACCAAGGCGCGCGAGGGTGGTGCCGCCTACGTCTATTCGCTGATCACTGGCTACCAAAACCAGCCGGCCGAGCTTCTCAAGAAGTTCCCCGACGCAAAGACGCCGCAGAACCTGCACTACAACCCCTATTTCGCGAACCTGAATCTCGCGATGCCGCCGCCTCTCACCGCGAACGGCCAGGTGACCTACGCAGACGGCACCAAGCCGACAGTGGACCAGATGGCGCAGGACGTCGCGGCGTTCCTTGTGTGGACGGCCCAGCCCGACCTGGAGAGCCGTCACGCCGCAGGCATTGCCGTCGCCGTCTTCCTGCTTTTCGCGACGATCCTCGCCTATTTCGCCTACCGGCAGATCTGGCATGACGCGAAGCGCGTTGTCCGTGTCACCGGGGCGCTCGATCCGAAGAATCAGGCGAAGAGCCGCCGCGCGAAGGCGAAAGCAGGGGTCGCCGGCTAGGATTCCCAAACATCCTGTTGGGGCTGCGTAAGGGGAGGGGCAGCATGCGCAAATTCGTGTGGACTTTGCTCGCGTCGGCTGCGGCGCTGTCGAGCTCGGCCAATGCGGTCACGAGCGACACCGCGCGAATCATCGACGAGGGCATGAACCGCAGCCAGGTGATGCTGACCGCGTCGGAGCTGATGGATCGCATCGGCCCGCGGCTCACCAATTCGGCCAATCTCGATCGGGCCGAGGACTGGGCGCTGGCGAAGTTCCGCTCCTACGGCCTCTCCAACGTGCACCGTGAGCCCTTCGATTTCGGCCGCGGCTGGAACCTGTCGAACAGCAGCGCGCGCATGATCGAGCCGCGCGCCGTCAACATGACCGTCATCCCGGTCGCCTGGACGCCGGGTACCAACGGCGCCATTCGGGCGCCAATCGTCGTCGCCCCGATGGACAAGGTGGAGCACTTCGCCGCCTATCGCGGGAAGCTCGCGGGCAAGATCGTGCTCGTCACATTGCCGGGCACCAGCGACGAGCCGAAGGAGCCGGCGTTCCAGCGGTTGACCGACAAGGAGATTGCCGCCGAGGATGCCTACGACCTTCCCAGCTACGATCCCGACGCGCTCGACCGGCGCCTGAAGCGCTTCAAATTCGCCCAGCAGCTCGACCAGTTCCTGAAGAGCGAGGGCGCGCTTGCGTGGATTCGCAAGAGCTACCGTGACGGCAAGCTCGTCTCGGGCGAGGGCTACACCTACCTTGCCGGCCAGTCGCCCTCTCTGCCGGGCTTCGAGCTTGCCGCCGAAGACTATCGGCGCCTTGCACGGCTGGCCAAGACCGGCCCCGCACCGTTGATCGAGCTGAGCAGCGACGCTCAGTTCGACGACCGCGACCACAATGCCAACAACATCATCGCCGAGATACCGGGGAGCGATCCGAAGGCCGGCTACGTGATGGCGGGGGCACATTTCGACAGCTGGATCGCGGGCGACGGCGCTGCCGATAACGGCGCCGGCAGCGTTACCATCATGGAGGCGGCCCGCATCCTTCGGCAACTCGGCGTTCGGCCCAAGCGCACGATCCGCTTCGCTTTGTGGGAAGGGGAGGAGCAGGGCCTGCTCGGCAGCCGCGCCTATATTCAGCAGCACCTGGTCGATCGCCCGGTTCCGGCCGGGATGGACGGCCTGACGGCTTATTTCAGCTGGGGGACGCGGTTCCCGATCGTGAAGAGGCCCGGCTATGACGAGCTGAAGGCTTACTTCAACATCGACAATGGCTCGGGGAAGCTTCGCGGCATTTATGCGGAAGGAAATGCCGGTGCCGAGCCGTTGCTGAAGCAGTGGCTGCAGCCGTTCGGCGACATGGGTGCATCATCGGTGGTGGCGGGCAAGACCGGCGGCACCGACCACGTGTTCATGCAGGCGGTCGGCCTGCAGGGCTTCCAGTTCATCCAGGACCCGCTCGACTACGAAAGCCGCGTCCATCATTCGAGCATCGACACACTCGACCATGTGCGTGGCGATGACCTGCGCCAGGCGGCCGTAGTCCTGGCCGGAGTCCTGCTCGAAGCCGCCAACAGCGACAAGGAGCTGCCGCGGCCGCCGCTGCCCACGCAGCCGCTGCCGACGGATCCCTTCAAGTACGACTATCCCGAAGCGAAATAGGCCCACTGCTCACGGCTCATGCCCGTGAAGTTGAAATGTCATTCATCTCAGTGACATGGAGGAAAGCGCAAAAGCATACCGATGATTTAACCTCACAGGAGGGTAGTATGCGTGCGCGCTTTTTGACTTTGATTGCGGCAGCGGGGCTTTCCCTTGGCGGCTGCGCCTACGGCGGTCTCGGCCTGGGAGCCGGCTATGGCGATCCGTACGGATACGGGGGCTACGGCTACGGCAGTCCCTATTACGGCTACGGCTACGGTTCACCCTACGGCTATGGCGGCTTTGGCTCGCCCTACGGCTATTACGGTTCTCCGTTCGGCTGGTACGACGGCTACTATTATCCGGGCACCGGCTATTACGTTTATGACCGCGATCGCAATCGCCGCGTCATGACGGCCGCCGAGCGGCAACACTGGCGCGAGGTGATGGGCCGGATTGCGGGCTCGACCACGACTACGGCGACTGCAAAGGCCGTCAACGTCGCTCCGCGTGAGAACTGGAGCGGGTTCAACCGCCGTGCGCAGACTCGCTCTTCGGAGTGGCAGGCCGCGCGCGAGCAGCGCTTCCAGGCTCGACAGCAGATGCAGAGCGAGCGTGCGCAGGCGCGTTCGGAACGCATGTCGACCCGCATCGAGCGTCAGTCCTCGAACCGCGGCCGTCACAAGGGCAACGACAGCGACGACTAAAATCTACGTCAGGCGGCGCTCTCTTCATGAGGGCGCCGCCTGATCAGCACGATCGAAGTGAATCGCATCACCGGCACGTCATCCTGATTGGTCACGGTCGTTTCGGTGCGGAACGATCCCATGTGCGGCTTGCTTCTGGACGGCGTCTTGTCGACGATCTTGCCGCTCACGTGCAGAGTGTCGCCGGGATAAACCGGCTTAAGCCATCGCAGCTCGTCGATTCCGGGTGAGCCTAGCCCGGCCTGCTCGTGCTTCACGACATGGCGAGCGATGACCGCCATCGCCATTGCGCCGGTGTGCCAGCCGCTCGCGGCGATCTGGCCAAAGTGGGTCTTGGCCGCTTCTTCGTCGGAGATGTGGAACGGCTGGGGATCATATTTGTGCGCGAACTCGAGCACTTCCTCGCGCGTGACATTGTAGGAGCCGAAATAGGTCTCGGCGTCGACTTCCAGGTCTTCGAAATATCGCATCGCGCCCGCGCATAGCGGGGGCCGTCGCTTGGCGCTACGGTAAGGCCGTGGCGAGCGAAGCTCCAGTAACGACGCGATGGCACCCGCGCCTCATCGAGGCGGCGATGGCGCTCAATGAGAACCGGCTCGATGTCGCCGAGCGGCTCTTGAAGCCGCATCTCAAGGAAGACCCTTTCGACGTTCGCGCGATGCGGATGCTGGCGGAGCTCGCGGGGCGAATCGGTCGCTGGCGCGATGCGGAGAACCTGCTTCGGCGAGCGGTCGAGCTGGCTCCCGGCTGGACCGCAGCCAAGGCCAACCTGGCACTGGTGCTTGGCCGAATGGGGCGACCGGCCGAGGCGATGGAGCTGCTCGACGACATCTTCGAGGCTGAGCCGGAAGAGATCGGGCACTGGAATCTCAAGGCGGCAACGCTGGGCCGTCTGGGCGACTTCGAGGACGCAATCCGTCTCTATGAAGGCGTGATCGAGCGTGCGCCGACCCAGCCGCGCGTCTGGCTCAGCTATGGGCACATGCTGAAGACGGTCGGACGCCAGGCGGAAGGCATTGCCGCTTACCGCAAGGCGATCGCGATCACGCCGACTCTGGGCGAAGCCTGGTGGAGCCTCGCCAATTTGAAGACGGTCAAGTTCGATGACGCGGATATCGCGGCGATGGAGCAGGCGCTCCGGGCGCCTGACCTCACCGACGAGGACCGCTTCCACCTCGACTTCGCACTGGGCAAGGCGATGCACGACGCCGGCCGCGCCGACGAAGCATTCGCGCATTATAAGAGCGCCAACGCGCTACGCCTCAGGAGCCAGCCTTATCGACCCGACGACATCAGCCGGACGGTCGACCGTTGCATCGAGAAATTCACGGCGGTGGCCTTCGCGGAGCGGCGGGGCGGTTGCGGGGCGCGCGACCCGATTTTCATCGTC
>CBHTSV010000047.1:0-4300 GCA_966095215.1 uncultured Sphingomonas sp.
CATCAAGCGGCTGCCTTCGTCCACCGCCGCCAGCACAGGCGGCCGGAGCCAGAGAGACGACACGATCAGGGCGATGATCACGCCGCCGCCGAGGAGCACGAGCGTGACCGCCTTCGGATCGATCAAGTTCAATGCTTTGAGCGGCGTGTAGTTGAACAGCAACGTTCCGACGAACGCGGTGAATGGGATGATGAGCGCCGGAACGAACAGCATGTTGCCGCGGCGTCGGGACGATTCTTCGCGCTCCTGGGGTGTGCTCGACGCCTTCGTACCGCGACCGATCAGGTGGAAGCCCGCAATCGCCACCAGCGCCAGGACCAACAGGCCGTTGCCGATGTCGCCGAAGAAATCGCCGAACCAGAAACTGGCAGCCAGCAAGAGCCAGAATGCCGCATTGCCCCCGCGCTTCGGATTGGTCTCGTCGCGAGCGCTGCCAAGCGCGAAGCCGGCGAACACCGCCCCGGCAAGAACGTAGAGCCACTGGAGGTTGATCATTTGCGGCGGGCCAGCTTGCGGTCGAGCAGCAACAGGCGCGCACCGTGGATGAGGAAGGCGCAGATGGCGGTCGGGATCGCCCAGACCGACAACTGAAACGGCGTCAGCTGTATCCCGAAGCTCGCGAGCGAGCCCTGGATCAACAGGATCGAGGCGATCGCCAGGAAGATGTCCTCGCCAAAGAAGAGGCCGACGTTGTCGGTCGCCGCCGACAGGGCTTTCACCTGCTCCGACGTTTGTTCGTCAAGCTCGCCATGTTCCTTTTCAGCAGCTGCGATGGCCATCGGCGCGACCAACGGACGCACGGTCTGCGGATGACCGGCGACCGTCGTGAGGCCGAGTGCCGAGAGGATTTGTCGGACTGCGAGATAGACGATCAGCAGCCGTCCCGTCGTCGCGCCTCGTATGGAACCGATCAGCCTCCGAGCCTGCTCCTGCAGACCGTAGCGCTCGAGCAGTCCAACGACCGGCAGGATGATCCAGATGATCGTGACATAGCGGTTCTCGTTGAAGCCGTGACCGAGCGTGGCAAGCACCTTGAGGAACGGCATTCCGCCGAGCAGGCCCGTGGCGATCGCCGCAACCGCAACGACAAAAAGCGGATTGAACCGGAGCGCGAAGCCGAGGACAACGAGCGCAATCCCAAGCAGCGGCCAATAGTTGGTCACTCGCTCCTCCTCCCGAATCCGCCGCCGCCCGGAGTCTCGATCACGAACCGATCGCCCGGCTGCACCTCTGCGGAATCCGTTGCGGTCAGCATCTCGACCGAGCCGTCCGTCCGTTCGATCCAATTGCGCCCCGCCTCCGCGTCGGCCCCACCCAATATCCCACGCGGCGGAACGCGGCGGCGATTCGCGAGCATGTTCGCGCGCATCGGTTCGAGGAAGGTGACGGCGCGAACGACTCCGTCGCCACCTTTATGCGCTCCCTGGCCTCCGGAGCCGCGGCGGATCGCGAACTGGTCGAGCCTGACCGGCAGCCGCGTCTCGAGTATCTCCGGATCGGTCAGGCGACTGTTGGTCATGTGCGTCTGAACGGCGCTCGTTCCGTCATGATCCGCACCCGCGCCTGAGCCACCGGCGATGGTCTCATAATATTGGTGCCGCTCATTGCCGAAGGTGAAGTTGTTCATGGTCCCCTGGCTCGGCGCGAGCCGCCCGGTAGCCGCGAATAAGGCGTCGGTCACTACTTGGCTGGTCTCGACGTTGCCGGCGACGACCGCGGCCGGATAGCTCGGGTTGAGCATTGACCTATTCGGCACGACCAGGCGGATCGGCCGCAGGCACCCGTCATTCATCGGGATCGCATCGTCGATCAGCGTACGCACGACGTAAAGCGATGCGGCGCGCACTATCGAGTAAGGCGCATTGAAATTGTCAGGCAGCTGCTCGCTGGTGCCCGTGAAATCGAAAGTCGCGCAGCGCGACTGCTTGTCGATCGTGATCTTCACTCGGACGCGGGCGCCATTGTCCATCTCATAATCGAACGCGCCATCCTCGAGCCGGTCGAGCAGCCGCCGCACCGATTCCTCGGCATTGGCGAGCACATGGTCCATGTAGGCCGCGACGACCTCGGGTCCGTACTCACGCGCCGTCTGCGCGAGCACCTCCGCGCCCCGCACGCATGCGGCGAGCTGCGCCTTCAAGTCCGAGATGTTCCGGTCTGGATTCCGCGCCGGCCATTCGCCCGAGCCGAGCAGCGCCCTCATCTCGGCCTCGCGGAAATGACCCTCGTCGACGAGCAGCTCATTGTCGATGAGCACACCCTCCTCGTCGATCGTGCTGCTGTCGGGCGGCATTGAGCCGGGAGCAGTCCCGCCGATATCGGCATGGTGTCCGCGCGCCGCGACGAAGGCCGACGGCTCGGCGTCCTCGCCGTAGAAGACCGGAACGATTACCGTGATGTCCGGCAAGTGCGTCCCGCCGCGATAGGGATCGTTCAGCACGTAAGCGTCGCCGCGGCGGATCCCGCGTCCATCTCTCGCCTGTCCACGCGTATCGATGATTCGACGAATGCTCTCGCCCATCGAGCCGAGATGCACCGGTATGTGCGGTGCGTTGGCGATGAGCGCGCCGTTGCGGTCGAAAATTGCGCAGGAGAAATCGAGCCGCTCCTTGATGTTCACGGACGTCGCCGTGGACTGGAGCGCAACGCCCATCTCCTCGGCGATGGCCATGAACAGGTTATTGAAAATCTCGAGCCGGACCGGGTCGACGTCGGTTCCGATCGCCTTCTCGCGATTGAGCGGCACAGCGCGCGTGAGGACGAGCGTCCCATTGCTAGTGCGCTCTGCTCGCCACCCGGGCTCGACGACGGTGGTCGATGAAGCATCGAAGATCAGTGCGGGGCCGAGAAATTCCTCCCCCAGCTTGTCTGAGGGAGGGGGACCAGCGAAGCTGATGGAGGGGCTCTTCCCCATCGCCTCCACGACCAGCGCGTCGACGATGATTTCGGCCCCTTCATCCCAGTAGCCGAAGCGGCGCCGGTGCAGGTCCGAGAAAGCCACATGCATCTCGTCCACGGAGGTGACGGCGATTTCGAGCGTCGTGTCGCTCCCTGCCGTCCGAAGCCGCGTGCGGCGAATGAGCTCAATCCGCTCGGCAGCCACGCCTTGCTCGATCAATGCATCTCGCGCGCGGCGTTCCAGCTCGGCCAGCGCACCAGAAAAATCTTCGCCGAGCGGTCTCAGCCAGCTCGCATCGCGGATCGCCTTCACGTCGGCGATCCCGATCCCGTAAGCGGACAGCACACCCGCGAGCGGATGGATCAGGATGCGCTCCATGCCGAGCGCGTCGGCAACAGCGCACGCATGCTGCCCGCCCGCCCCGCCGAAACAGGCGAGCGTGTAGCGCGTCACGTCATGACCTCGCGCGATCGAGATCTTGCGGATCGCCGCGGCCATATTGTCGACCGCTATCTCGAGGAAACCTTCGGCGATCTCATCCAGGCTCTTGCTGCGAACCGAATCGGCGACCTCCTGCAGCCGCGCTCGCGAAGCTTTAGGATCGAGCGACTCGTTGCCGTTCGGCCCGAACACGGCCGGGAAATGCGCCGGGTCGATGCGCCCGAGGAACAGATTGCAGTCCGTGACCGTCAGCGGACCGCCATTGCGGTAGCAAGCCGGTCCCGGGTTCGCGCCGGCGGATTCCGGTCCGACGCGGAAGCGCATCCCGTCGAAGCGGCAGATGGAGCCGCCGCCCGCCGCCACCGTGTGGATCTGCATCATCGGCGCGCGGATTCGAACGCCCGCAACCACGCTCTCGTCGGCGAGCTCGAACCGGCCGGCAGAATGCGTCACGTCTGTCGACGGGCCGCCCCTGTCGAAGCCGATCAGGTGCCCGGCTTCGTGCGGACCGCTCGCCGCGACCATTCCGACGACCCCTCCCGCCGGCCCGGACAGGATCGCATCCTTGCCGCGGAAGGCGGTCGCTTCGGCCAGACCGCCGTTCGATTGCATGAAATGCAGATCCGTCTCGTCCGGCAGGCCGGCAGCAATGCGATCGACGTACCTTCGAAGAACCGGCGACAGATAAGCGTCGACCACGGTGGTGTCTCCGCGCCCGACCAGCTTGATCAGCGGCGCGACCTCGTGGCTGATCGAGACCTGCGTGAAGCCGAGCTCGCGCGCGATGGCCGCCAGCCGCGCCTCGTGATCCATATATTTCCAGCCGTGCATCAGCACGATCGCCAGCGCGTCGATCCCGTTCGCCCTCGCTTCGGACAGCGCCGCCCGCGCCTGGTCTTCGTCGAGGGCCGTCAGTACGTCGCCATCGACGCTGACGCGCTCATTGAGCTCGATCACGTG
>CBHTSV010000048.1:0-5241 GCA_966095215.1 uncultured Sphingomonas sp.
CATCGACACGCGCCCGAGCACCGGCAGCGCAAATTCGCCGGCGAACGCCGAACCGCGCGCGGAAAAGCCGCGAAGATATCCGTCTGCATAGCCGATGTTGAGGATCGCGGCTTCGGTGTCGGCCGGTGCGCTGAAGATGGCGCCATAACCGCAGCTCTCCCCGGCGCGGATCGTGCGGCGCTGGACGATCTCCGCATCGACGCGCGCCACGCTCCGGATGTGACCCTCGGCCTCGGGCCGTGGAACACCGCCGTAGAGCGACAGCCCGGGACGGACGAGGTCGAAGCTGTAGTCGCGCCCGAGGCAAATGCCGGCGGAGTTCGCCATGCTGTAGCGCTTCGCCGGGACTGACTCCTTCACGTCCCGGAAGCGCTCGAGCTGCGTCGCGTTGAGCGCGTGATCCTCGTCGGCGCAGGCGAGATGGCTGTGCAGCGTGTCGATGCTGAGCCCGTCGAGGATGGCAGTTTCTTCGGGCCGAAGACCGAGCCTGTTCATGCCCGTGTCGATCATCACATCGCACTCGCGGTCCGGCGCGATTTCCTTCCAGCGCGCGATCTGCTCCGGCGTATTGAGGACCGGCCGGGCATTCGACGAGAGCGCCGCTCCGACATCCTTGGGACCAACGCCGTGCAGGACGACGACGGTGGCGCCCACGGGTAGCGGTCCCAACGCCTCGGCTTCCGCCCACGTCGAAACGAAGAAGTCCCGGCAGCCCACCTGGTAGAGGGCCTGCGCGGTCTCGCGGGCGCCCAGGCCATAGCCGTCCGCCTTCACCGCGGCTCCGGCAGGCACGCCCGCCCGGTCCTGGAGCCAACGCCAGTTCTCCTGGATGGCCGAGCGGTCGATCGTCAGGCGCAACGGGCGATGCATGGAGCCGCCGTAGCCGCTTCCCGCGCGCGAAGACTAGTCCTGCTCGGCGCGATGCGCCTCAGCGAGCTCGCCCAGCGACGTGAAGCGGAAATCGTAGTGTGGGATGGGATCCGGCATCACCGTCGCTCCCGAACCCTGCTTGCCATGGCGGCGATCGATCCAGGCCGAGGCGATCTGCAACCGGTTCGCCGGAATATGGTCGTGGAAGAGGCTCTGCGCGACGTGAAGCAAGCCGTCCTTGCCGATTCCGGCCTCGCCCAGCCGCTCCAGCATATATTCGAAATTGCGGAGCGAGGGCTTGTACGAGCCGATGTCCTCGGCGGTGAAGATGAAGTCGAATTCGACCCCGAGCCGGTGGTTGCTGCCGACGAAGCTCCGGCGATCGACATTGGACAAGATGACGAGCTGGAATTGCCCTTTGAGATAGGTCAGCGCCTCGGCGGAATCCGGAAAGGCCGGCCAGTTGCCGACCGACTCGCCGAAGGCCGCAGCCTCCCGCTCGTCTCTGTCCACGCCGAAATCGTCACAGAGCCGTTCGTGGATCTTCCCGAGCAGCTCCGAATAGCGCATTCCCGGATGGGTCTCTTCGAGATCGTGCTCGATCGGGCCATAGGCTTCCAGCAGCTGCTCCGGGCTTTTGCCGCTGCGTTCGGCGAGCGGCCTCAAAGCGCTCGTGATCCCGGTCTCCCAGTCGATCAGGGTGCCGTAGCAGTCGAAGCTGAGCGCCTTGAAATCCGACAATCGCATAAGAGAAACCCCGCGCGTCCAGGCAGGGGAGCCGCCTAGAGACGCGCGGGGTCGGGGGCAAGCAGCGTTCAGCGGCCCGTTGCGATCGTGATGGGAGCGGCGCGGCTGGCGACCTCGGTGCTCTCCGCCCGAGCCTGGGCCAGGACGTTCGCGCGGCAGGCGCGGACCTCGTTCTTGCCTTGGAGATCGACGTCCGAAGCCGTCCCGCAGACTTCGCGTGCGGCGTTGGCCAGCCGCTGGTCGAGCTGCCGCTTGCCGCTGTCCGACGTGAGGTCGAGGTCGGCGGTGTGAACGATGCTGACGTTGACCGGCGCAGGCGCTGTCTGGGCGAGCGCCGGGACTGCCTTCAGGGCAGCGGCGGTGATCAGAAACGCTGCTGCGGCGATCTTGAAACCCTTATCCATGTCGCGTCCTCCTGTTCGAGTGTCCCTGCCGGGCGCGACCCTCTATTTAGTCGCAAATCGCAACTTACGTGAGCAACGATGTCGTGCTATCATTCTGCAAAATTGCAGAACGGACGGCAGTAACGATGGCGCTAGACTCAGCCGCGATGCTCGACTGGAACGACCTGCGTTACTTCCTCGCGGTCGCGCGCGAGGGCAGCACTCTCGCTGCGGGTCGCGCGATGCGCACGAGCCAAACGACGGTCGCGCGACGGATCGCCGCGCTGGAACGTGCGCTCGGCTTCCCTCTCTTCGAGAAGCGCCAGGCCGGCTACACGCTCACTCCCGCCGGAGAGGAGCTGGTCGAGCGCGCTACAAAGGTCGAAGCCTCGGCGAGAGCCTTTACCGAAGCCGCGGCCGCCCATGGCCGGGACCTGCGCGGGACGGTGCGGGTCACGTCCGAAGACATTTACATGAACGGCCTCGTCTCGCCGCTGCTCAGGGATCTGCGCGAGCTTCACCCCGAGATCATGATCGAGCTCGATGCGGGCCAGGAGATGCGAGACCTCGGCGAAGGAGAGGCCGACATTGCCCTGCGCAGCAGCTCGAAGCACCAGCCGGCCGGCCTCGTCGGACGCCAGCTCGGCAAGGACGATTGGACGCTTTACTGCAGCCGCTCTTACGCGGAGCGGCACGGGACTCCGGCCTCGGTCGATGACCTGAAGAGGCATGCGATCGTCGGCGGAGGCGGCGGCAATCTCTGGCGACATTATCAGGCGTGGCTCAAGGAACTCGGCCTGGAGGATCGAGTCGCGATGCACCATGCGAACTCGACCGGCCTCCTGTCAGCGGTACGCTCAGGCCTCGGAATCGCGGTCCTGCCATGCGTCCTCGCCGATGCCGATCCGGACCTCATCCGCTGCATCCCACCGCGCGCGGACCATGGGCGCGTCTTGTGGCTGCTTACGCACGAGCGCGTCCGTCATGAGCCGCGAATCCGGACGGTCATCGACTTTCTCTACGAGAGGCTCAGCAGCCACATCCGGCAGCTGGAAGAAAATCGCGCCGCCGCCTAGCGGGCGGCGTAGTGCGGCCCCGGCCGCTCGCGCAGCTCTTCGTAATGGACGAGCGCCGGCTCGGGCCCGAGCGGCACAGGTTCGGCGTCGCGGAAGGCCCATTCCCCGCGGTCGCAGTCGTCGGCACGGACATAACCGTTGATGTACAGGCGGCGCCTGTGGTTGGAGCGGTTCTTGCCGGACCCGTGGACCAGATAAGGACTCCATAACGCGAGATCGCCAGGCTCGAGCAGCAGGTCGATCGCATCGTCCTCGCAGAGGCCGACCCGCTCGAGAGGCTCATCGCTCATTGCCGTCCCCAGCGCATGAGCCGCGCAGTCGATGCTGAGGTCGCCCCGCAAGTGACTGCGTGGAATAAGCCGCATGCAGCCCGATTCCGGCGTGTGCGGATCGATGGCAAGGCCCGTCTGCACGTAAGCCGTCGCAAGATTGCGGTAAGCCGACGCCGGACGGCGGAAGCGGCTGTCCTGGTGCCAGGCGAAATCGCCGAGCGAGCCGGGAGCCTTCCAGTGCACCTGGTTGATGATCTGCTTGAGGTCGCGGCCGATCAGAGGCTCGAGCAGAGCCGCGAACCGCGTGTCGAGGCGGACTGCATTGAGCAAAGGCTGATGGTAAGACGGCCACTGGACCATTCGGACCAGAGGTTCGGCATCCTCCCGCTCCCGCGCGACATTGTAAAAGAGGTTGCCGTGGCGAAAACATTGCCCATGCGCGACGCCCTCTGCGTAGAGCTGGTCCAGCGCGCCGGAGATTTCCTGAATTTCCGCGGTGCTGAAGAAGCCGCGGACTATCGCATATCCATCGCGCCAATAATGCGCGAGATCGGCCTGAACCTCACCCGAGTCCGCGGTACGCAGCGGCTGCGCACAACCCATCCTCTGTCTCCCCGCCCCGCAGCAAGGTTACAGCAACTCGTTGAGATTTCCATAAATTTTAACGCGGTGAATTATTCGACGGTCACGCTTTTCGCGAGATTGCGCGGCTGGTCGACGTCGGTGCCTTTGAGCACGGCCGTGTGATAGGCGAGCAGCTGCACCGGCACCGCGTAGACGAGCGGCGCGATGAGCGGGTGCACCTCGGGCATTTCGATCGTCGCCATGCAGCCCTCGCCAGCCTCGGCGATGCCCTTGGCGTCGCTGATCAGCACGATCTTGCCGCCGCGTGCGCGGACCTCCTGCATGTTGCTGACCGTCTTTTCAAACAGGGGACCGGACGAAGCGATCACGATGACCGGCACGTTGTCGTCGATCAGCGCGATGGGGCCGTGCTTCATCTCGCCGGCGGCATAGCCCTCCGCGTGAATGTAGCTGATCTCCTTGAGCTTCAGGGCGCCCTCCAGCGCCATCGGAAAGTCGGGGCCGCGGCCGAGATACAGCACGTCCCGGGCCGGAGCGATCAGGTGCGCCATCGCCGCAATGTCGTCGTCATGGCCGAGCGCGGCATTCAGCGCCGCCGGCGCTTCCTGGAGGTGCGCGACAATCTCTTTCTCTTCGCCGCGAGAGAGCCGGCCGTTCGCCCGCGCGAGATTGGCCGCGAGCGCGGCGAGGACCGCAAGCTGGCAGGTGAAGGCCTTGGTTGAGGCAACGCCGATCTCGGGTCCCGCGTGGGTCGGAAGCAGCAGGTCCGCCTCGCGCGCCATGGAGCTCGTCGGCACGTTCACCACGACGGCGATCCGCTGCTTCTGGGAACGGGCGTGCCTTAGCGCTGCGAGCGTGTCTGCCGTCTCACCCGACTGGCTGATGAAGAGCGCGAGCCCGCCGGGCTCGAGCACCGGCTCGCGGTAGCGGAACTCGCTCGCCACATCGATGTCGACCGGCACGCGGGCGAACTGCTCGACCCAATATTTGGCGACGACGCCGGCGTAGTAGCTCGTGCCGCAGGCGACGATGGTCAGGCGGTTGATGCTTTCGAGGTCCGCTTCGGCGACCGGCAGCGCCACCTCGCCTTCGAAGGGGCGCACGTAGCTCTGGAGAGTCTGCGCAACCACGATCGGCTGCTCGAAAATCTCCTTCTGCATGTAGTGGCGGTAATTGCCCTTCTCGACCGGAGCCGACGACGCGCCGGATTCGACGATCTCGCGCTCGGCCGGTTGGTTGTCGCGGTCGAAGATCTCGATGCTGTCGCGCCGGACTACCGCCCAGTCACCTTCGTCGAGATAGGCGATA
>CBHTSV010000049.1:0-10289 GCA_966095215.1 uncultured Sphingomonas sp.
CCGAGCGCGGGTCACCGATCGCGACGAACGACGGAAGATTGAACGCGGAGCGATTGTCCCAGCACTTGGCGATCACCTCCGGACCGATTCCGGCGGGATCGCCCAGCGAAACGGCGAGAG
Organism: uncultured Sphingomonas sp.; assembly: GCA_966095215.1. Taxonomy (GTDB): domain Bacteria; phylum Pseudomonadota; class Alphaproteobacteria; order Sphingomonadales; family Sphingomonadaceae; genus Sphingomicrobium. The sequence goes on from CBHTSV010000049.1 coordinate 121, forward strand.
GCGACTCCGGGAGGCGTGACACAGGGCCCGCCCTTAACGGAATTCGGCGATTACCGGAATTCGATGACGGCGTCGCGGCGAAGGTCGCGCAGATAGCGGCGGGCGCGCAGGTTGACCCGCTCTTCGTTGAGCTGGTTGTACACCTCGTCGAACGACGGGGCGTCGGCGCTGACCTCGTCCCGGCCGCAGATCACGAGGACGCGCACGCCTTCCTCGATCGATCCGAAGGGCTGGGTAGCCTGGCCGACCTGCATCGGGAGCATCATCTGTTGGAGAGCCGGCGGCAGGTCGCGCATCTTGACCTGGTCGCTCGTCACGATCTCTCCATGGAAGTCGGTCGCGATCTTGTCCGCGCCGCCGCAGCCGCCGACGTTTCGTGCGGCCTCGGCAAAGCGGGCCACCATCGGCTCGGCCTGCTGGCGCGTCGTTCCTTGCGGGAACGCGATCGACACCTGCTTCAGGCTGAGCACGGCGTCACGAGGATCGGCGGTCAGGATCTTGCGTGTATCCTGCACGGCAAGGATCGAAATTCCGCCCGGAACCTGGATCGGGTTGCTGATCGTCCCGGGTCCCATCTGGCGCAATGTGGCCGCCAGTGGCGCCGGAAGCTGCTCCGGCCGGACCCAGCCGAGGTCGCCGCCGACGGCCGCGGTCGATGCTTCCGAATATTGGCGCGCATAGCCGGCGAACGAGGCGCCGTTCTTGAGCTGATCGATGATCCGCGTCGCATTCGCGGACACTTCGGCCTGATTGCCCGGGTTGGCGGAGAGAAAAATCTCGCCCACGCGATATTCTTCGGTGCCCTTGGAGGCATTCATCCGGTCCAGCACCGCCTTGACCTCGTCGTCGCCAACGCTGACTCCGCTCTCGATCTTGGCGCGCTGCAGTCGCTGCCAGGCGATCTCGGCCTGGATCTGCCGCCGGAGCGACTTGATCGAGGAGTGGTTGGCGCCGAGGTAGGTCGAGAGCTGGTCGGGCGTCTGCTTCACGTTCTGGGCGACGCGAGCGACGGTTCGGTCGATATCGGAGTCCTTCACTTCGATCTTTTCGGTCTGCGCAGCCTGAATCTCGAGCGATTCGTCGATGAGGTTCCGAAGCACCTGCTGGCGGAGACTCTCGATCTCCCCTGCGGGAATCTGGCCGCCGTTCGCGATCGCGAGCAACGCTAGGCGCTGGTCGATGTCAGTCTGGGTGATCACTTCCCCGTTCACGATGGCGGTCGCCTTCACGACATTCGGGATCGTGGTTCCGAACAGCTCCGGATTCTCGGGCAGCCGCAGGGCGCTGGTGCTGCTGGGAGCCGGCTTGGCCTCGGGGGACTGTTGGGCATAGGCGGCCGTGCCGGCGAGGATCGCAAGGGCGGCGGCATAGCGCACACGCGTCTTATTCAGTCCAAAAGCTTTGACCACGATGTGAATTTCCCTTGTCCCCAACCCAACAGACGAAGCCGTTTAATCAAGCCCGCTGAACACAGGCTTAGCGGCCAAGACCCTTCAGATTCAAATGAAGAGCGAAGGTGCTTCCCTTACGGAAGGTCCCGAACCGCTCATAGTCGCGTCTCCACGTCAGGCCAAGCTCCAGACATTCGTCTTCATAAGCAATGCCCAATCGGTGCCGGACCGGGGTGAATCCGTCGGAAACCGACAATGGATCTTCCTGCGCATCCGTGAGGTCGATGACCGTCGTGCCGAAGACCGACCAGTAGCGTGCGAACAGGATCCGCCCGGCAAGCCGAAGCTCCTCCCGGTCGCTCAGGTCCTCGATCGCCGGGTCGATGTCGCGATTGAGCTTGAGGTAGCCGATCTGGGCGTATGTCTGCTCGCTTCCGACGGTCAGGTCGATCTCGTTCCGGCGGACGGCGAAATTATCCTTGTCGATGCGGAACCGCTGGGTGAGGTCGATGTAGCGCCCGTACCGAATCCGTGTTCTTCCCACGATATCTGACCAACGGTCGGTAAGTCCCGTTCCTTCCGGGAAAATGCCGCGCCGCGCGATTCGATAGCTCTGGCCGACCGTTGACGTGATCGACAGTCTCGGCCGTTCCAAGGACCAGTCGAGTCCGTAGGTTATGCGGGAGGCGTCCTCCCAGCGGTCGTAGCCCGGGAAGCGGTTGAGCGCGAACAGATTGCTGTCTTCAAGATCGATCGACCGCGCATCCTCATTGGGAATGTCGAAGTTCGGTGTGTGAGGCGTCAGGACGAGCTGCACCCGCGGGACGAGCCGCTGAAAGCCGCCGAACGCTGATCCGACGAGCGGCCATTTCAGGTCGGCGGCGAGCGCTCCTATCCACCGTGAGTGCCAGCCGTCGGTGCCGCGGTAGATCGCGACCTCGGTGCTGAGTGCGTCGTCGGTGTGATAGACGTCGCCGCGGGTATAGGCGGTCAGGGTCAATTCCTGTCCCCAAGGCGTCAGGCGCCGCAAATCCCAGCGCGCGCTCGCGAAGGCCCGCTGCGTGTCCTGGCCTTCGATGCGCAGGATCGACAGGCTGTTCGCCTGGAGCTGGACCTTGCCCCCAAACACCGGATCGCCGAGGAGGAAACGGGCGTCGATCGCCGGCAGGGCAACGGGAATGCGCTTCTGCTCGTCTTCGGGACGCAGACCCTGGAACGCCCAACCGGCGATGGTCACGTAGCTGTTTGGGCTGATCCGCTCTGCATTGACGACATTTCGCAGACGGTCGTCTCGCGTTAGATCGTATCGGCGGGTGACCGTCTTGTCGCTCGCCGCCCGAAGCGCGGTCGTGATGCTCCACAGGGGATCCAGCTGGAACTTGCCGTTGGCTTCAAGATAGGCGCGCAGGCCCTTGCCCTCGTTCGTCGTCGCCGTCGGGTCGGCGCTCTCGATGGTTCCATAGGTAAGAAAGCCGCCGATCTGGAAGGCGCCCAAGCGGTCGAGCTGGCGATACTTGGCCTCGATCGCCGGCCATACGCCCGTGTAGAGATGCGGCGTGACCGTGAAGTCGCGGTTGGACGCAATCTGCCAGTGATAGGGCACCGCGATTTCGAAGCCCTTCTTGCTCGAAACGCTGAAGTCCGGAGCAAGCCATCCGGTCGACCCGCCAGTGCCGGTGTTGATCGAGAAGATAGGCAGCAACGGCAGGTTGATTCCGAACAACTGGAATCGTCCACCGCGGAAGCTCACGCGATTGTGCAGCGGGTCGTTGATGACCTGGGCCGCCGTGATCGACCAGCTCGGGCGCCTCGGGCAGCCGGTCTCACTGGTCACCGGGCAGGGCGAGTAGATGGCGTTCTCAAGAGTGGTGACGTCGCCCGTCCGTCTTCCCCGGGTCGCGGCGATTCGGCCGCCGCTTTCGAGCACGACGAGGAGGTTCTGGACCGTGCCTTCGCGGAGAGTGTCGGTGAGCACGACATTGTCGCCAACGAGCTTGTCGCCCTGCGGAGTTACGACGACGACATTGCCGAAGGCGCGGACCTCGCCCGAATTCCGGTTCCAGACGACCTGGTCGGCGGCGAGATAATTGCCCTCGCGCGACATGCGAACCGCCCCGCTGGCGGTCACGATATCGGCGTTGGTGTCGTACGTGACCTGGTCGGCGCTGAACTCCACGAGTTCCTCCGGAATCGTCGTCGCGGAAGCCGCGGGTTGCACTGCGACGGCCTGGGCCTGTGCCGCTGCAGGGACCGCGAGCAGAACCGGAAGAGCCGTCCAGCACAGCCCGCTTTGGGCGAATTTTCTCACCAAGACTCTGTTGTCCCGCCCGTCCGACTGCCTTTGCGTGCCTGTGTTTGCCTATCGCGTCGTTTCGTGCGCGACAATCACCCGCGGCCCCTTTGCCAAGCAGCCTGCCGCATCCTAAAGCCGCGCCACGACGTTTGTTTCCAAGGACTACATCATGCAGATCCGTTTTGCCGACCGCCTCCCGGACGGGGACTTCGCGCTCGTGCTCCCCGCATCGGGAGTGGAGGCCGAGCCCGTTCGGGCTCTGGGTGCCGGCCTTGCTGACGCTCTGTCACGCCAGCGGTTCGACGGCGAGGCCGGCACCACCGCCGAGTATTTCGAGGGCGGCCGGAGGGTACTCGTGGTCGGTGTCGGCAAGGACGGAAAGGATGGCGACGGGCCCGAGAAGCTCGGCGGCAACGCAGTCGCGAAGCTCCTTACCTCGGGCGAGAAAAGCGCCGTCTTCGATTTGAGAGGAGCGGGTTTTGATGCCGATGCCGCGGCGAAGGTGGCGCTTGGCGTCGCGCTTCGGTCCTGGCGCTACGATCGCTACCGCACCCGTCTCAAGGAGAAGCAGAAGCCGACGCTCGACGAGGTGACGATCGTTGGCGGCGGAGCAGGAGCGGAGCAGCGCTACCGCTCGCGCTGGGAGCCGGTGGTGCAGGGCGTCTCGCTCACTCGCGAGCTGGTCACCGAGCCGGCCAACGTCATCTATCCCGAGACCTTCGTCGAACGCGTCCGCGCAGCACTCGATGGCACGGGCGTCGAGATGGAGGTGCTCGATCGCGCGGCCATGGAAAAGCTCGGCATGGGCGCTCTCCTGGGTGTCGCCCAGGGCTCGGTTCGCGAGGCGCGCCTGCTCGTCCTTCGGTGGAATGGCGGTGAAGGCCAGCCGACTGCGTTTGTCGGCAAGGGCGTCACCTTCGACACCGGCGGAATCTCGATCAAGCCCGCCGCCGGAATGGAAGCGATGAAGTGGGACATGGGCGGTGCAGGCGCGGTCGCGGGCACGCTGAAGGCCCTGGCGCTTCGCAAGGCCAAGGCGAACGTCGTCGGCATCTGCGGCATGGTGGAGAATATGCCGGGTGGAAACGCCCAACGGCCGGGGGACGTGGTCACTACCATGTCGGGCCAGACCGTGGAGGTGATCAACACCGATGCGGAAGGGCGCCTCGTGCTCGCCGACGCGGTCACCTACGTGCAGCGCAATTACAGTCCCGGCACGATCATCGACCTGGCAACGCTGACCGGCGCGATCCTGATCAGCCTGGGCCACGAATGGGCCGGTCTCTTCTCGAACAATGACGAGCTTGCCGGCAGGCTGCGGGAGGCGGGAGAGGAGAGCGGCGACAAACTCTGGCGGATGCCGCTTGGCGAGGCCTTCGACCGGCTCATCGACTCGCCCATCGCCGACATGAAGAACGTCGGCCCGCGCGAAGGCGGGTCGATCACCGCCGCGCAGTTCATCCAGCGCTTCATCGAGGACGGCGTGAAGTGGGCGCACGTCGACATGGCCGGGAAGGCCTGGTCCGACAAGGCGAGCGCGACCTATGACAAGGGCGCCACCGGCTTCGGCGTGAGGCTGCTCGACCAATATGTCGAGGACCAGCTGGAAGGCTGATCCGCCGCCGTGCAGGTCGATTTCTACCAGCTTGGCGGCTCCCCGCCGGAGCAGGTGATCGCGAGTATCGCCGAGAAGCTGCTGGCGCAGGATTCGCGCCTCCTGATCGTCGCCGAGGAAGAAGGACTGCTGGCGCGCCTCGACCGCATGCTCTGGGACCAGGGCAAGACGAGCTTTCTTCCACATGGACTGGCTGGCGGTGCGGATGACGCGCGCCAGCCGATTCTTCTGTCGACTAGTCCCGACGCTCCGAACCGGGCGCGTAACATGCTGATCGCTGACGGCCAATGGCGCGACGCGGCACTCGCCTATGACCGCGCCTTCTATTTGTTCGACGGAGCCACGCTCGAAGGCGCCCGTCTCGCCTGGAAGCTGCTCGCCGGGAGGGAAGGAGTCGAGCGCCGCTACTGGGCCCAGGAAGGCGGCAAGTGGGTCCGCAAGTCGTGAGGGTTGCGGGAGCGAGGAAGCGCGGCTAGGCGGCCCGCAAAATCCCATTCCCATCCAGTCACAGGAGACCGCCCGGCCATGGCCGTTACGCGCACCTTTTCGATCATCAAGCCCGACGCCACCCGCCGCAACATCACTGGAGCCATCACCAAGATGCTGGAGGATGCGGGCCTCCGCGTCGTCGCATCGCGGCGCATCCGCATGACCCGCGACCAGGCGGAGGGTTTCTACGCGGTCCACAGGGAGCGGCCGTTCTATAACGACCTGTGCACCTTCATGACTTCCGGACCCGTCGTCGTTCAGGTGCTCGAGGGTGAGAATGCGGTGCTGCGCAACCGCGACGTCATGGGCGCGACCAACCCCGCCGATGCGGCCGAAGGCACGATCCGGAAGGTCTATGCGGAATCGATCGAAGCCAACTCGGTCCACGGCTCGGATAGCGACGAGAACGCGAAGATCGAGATCGACTTCTTCTTCAAGCCTGACGAGATCGTCGGCTAACGGCTGAAGCTGACGAGGCGGAGCGAGCGGCCTCCGAACAGGCCGCCGCCCTCCCATCTATAGCGCAGCACATAGGATCCGCCGCCGCGGCGCTCGGCGCCTCCCTCGACGTAGCGCGCGGCGATCCGGACGGGCACGCTGTGGGTGGAGTCCTTGGCTTCCTTCTCACGGCCTTTCAGGGCCGATTCGACATCGCTCGCGCGCAGCCTGCCGTCGCTGCCGATCTCGATCGGCGAGGCACCCTTGATCGTCAGCTTCAGCGATTCGAGCGCGTGCGACGGGTCGGCCGGCACGATCGTGAGCGTGCGTCCGTCGCTGTCGATCATGCCGCGCAGCGCGAGTGGCACCGCGGAGCGTTGCTCGACAACCTTGGTCGGCCTGTCTTCGTTGCTGCTCTTCCACGCGATCCAGACGCCGGCCGCCGAAACGATTAGCGCGGCCAGAGCGATCAGTTCGCCAAGACTGATCCAGCGGCGGCGGGTCTTTTCATCGGTCATCGGCCGCCAGCTTCGAGCAAGCGGCGCGGCGCCGCAAGCTCCCAGCTCGAGGCGATGCGGTCCCCGACGTGGTCCCAGTCCACGTCATCGCCGGCGACGTTGATGGAGAGCCAGGTCGGCATGTAGGCGGGCTTCGAATAGGTCTGAGGGTCCGCTTCGAGCAGCATCGTCTGCTCGTCGAGGCTGCTGACCCGGACGCAGACAACTGTCTTTCCGTCGCCATGATGATTGTCGCGGAACTGCGCGAACTGCTTGCCGGCGACGAAGAAGGTCGGCTGGCCGTGCGACAGGCGCTCCTCGGTTTCCGGGAGGTCGAGCGCGGCGGCGCGAACGCGATCGAGTGCGGTTCTCATCGTTTCACGAACTCGGCGAGGACCCGCGGATAGAGCCTGTGCTCGGCGGCGAGCACGCGCTGTTCGAGCGTCTCGGCCGTATCGCCGGGCTCGATGGGCACTTCCGCCTGGCCGAGCACGTCACCCGCATCCAGCTCTTCCGTCACGATGTGTACCGAACAGCCGCTGACCGTGTCGCCGGCTTCGAGCGCCCGCCCATGCGTGTCGAGGCCGCGATACTTGGGCAGGAGGGACGGGTGGATGTTTACGATGCGGCCGCTCCACCGGTCGACGAACCACGGCGAGACAATGCGCATGAAGCCTGCAAGCGCGATCGTCCCGATACCATGTGCGTCGAGGACGGTGCTGAGCTCGCGATCCCATTCCTCCTTGCCTACACCCTTGCTCTCGAGCGACCAGGTCTCGATGCCAGCCGCCCGCGCATAGTCGAGGCCTGCCGCGTGAGGCTTGTTCGACGCGACCAGCGCGACCTCGTACCCCCTCGCTCCGTCAATCAACGCCCGCATGTTGCTACCGCGGCCGGAGATCAGGACCGCAACGCGTTTCGGATCACGCATGGTGCGTCGCTGACCAATCCCGCTCTGAATTCCAGGTTCCGACCGTGCCGCGGACCGTGCAGCCGCGATCACCCTCTTCAATCCGGCCGATCTCGAAGACCGTTTCTCCGCCACCTTCGAGGGCGGTAGTGACGAGTCGGGATTGCTCCTCAGAGACGATCACGGCCATCCCAACTCCGCAGTTGAAGGTCCGCGCAAGTTCCTCGGGCACGATTCGCCCGCCCTCCTGGAGGAGCGAGAAGATCGGTGGAAACTCCCACCGGCTCGCATCCACGATGGCGTGGCAGCCTTGCGGCAGGACCCGCGGGATATTCTCGAGAGGGCCGCCGCCTGTAATGTGGGCGAGGCCGTTGATCCGGCCCTGCTGGACGAGCGGCAGCAATGCGCGGACGTAAATTCGCGTCGGTTCGAGCAGCGCCTCCCCGAGCGTCTTGCCGCCTTCTGACGGAAAGCTCTTTGCGAGGTCCCATTTCTCTTGCTCGATGATTCGACGGACGAGAGAGAAGCCGTTGCTGTGAACGCCCGAGCTGGCGAGACCGAGAATCAGGTCGCCTGACCGGATGTTCGCGCCGGTGAGTATGTTGTCACGCTCAACCGCGCCCACGCAGAAGCCGGCCAAGTCGTAATCGTTGTGGGCGTACATGCCGGGCATCTCGGCCGTCTCGCCGCCGATGAGGGCACAGCCTGCCTGCCGGCATCCTGCGGCAATCGACGCGACAACGGCCGACGCAACTTCATTGTCGAGCTTTCCGGTCGCGTAATAATCCAGAAAGAAGAGAGGCTCGGCCCCTTGCACGATCAGGTCGTTGGCGCACATGGCGACGAGGTCGATGCCGACGCCCTGATGGCGACCCGTCTCGATCGCCAGCTTGAGCTTTGTCCCCACGCCATCATTGGCTGCGACCAGCAGCGGGTCACGATAACCCGCGGCCTTGACGTCGAAGAAGCCGCCGAAGCCGCCGAGCTCCGCATCCGCACCTGGCCGAGCCGTCGATTTCGCGAGGGGTCCAATCGCCTTCACCAGCGCATTGCCGGCGTCGATCGACACGCCGGCGTCTTTGTAGGTCAGTCCCATCAGGCCCAAAACCGTTCGTGCTGAGCTTGTCGAAGCACTGTCCTTCTTTCTTGCTTCCGTGAGGAAAAAAGCAGCCCTTTGACTTCGCTCAGGGCAAGCGGTCTGCGGCAGCTAGCCACATCCCGCTTGGATTTCCACGCCGTTGTCGCCAAAAGACCCCGCGAATGCTTCGCCGCCGCTTTGCCGTCCTCCTGATCTTCCTGCTCGCCATCGCCGGAGTGTCCGGCGTGCTCTACGCTCAATTGGAGTCAGGCGACCGGGGGATCGCGCCGATCGACAGCTCCGGGACGCTCGAGGTCACGGGCATCCACGTCGACGTGGGAGGGGCGGATGCGCAGGCGGCGCGCTACACGGGATGGCGGATCGCACAGCGGCTCGGTTTCAGGGCGCTTTACGCCAAGATGCATAATGTTCCGATCAATCAGGCGCCGAACCTCCCGGACCCGACGCTTGACGACATCGTCAGCTCCATCACGGTCGAGCGCGAGCAGATCGGCCCCAATCGCTACATTGCGGATCTGGGAATCCTCTTCGACCGGGCCCGGGCGGCGCAGTTCCTCGGAGTGGAAGGCGGCGAGGTGCAGCGTTCCGTGCCCATGCTCCTGATCCCGGTGATCGTGACGGGGGGCACGGCGACCAGCGTCGAGCTGCGCAACAGCTGGCAACGCGCCTGGGCCCAGTTCCGGACCTCGCAGAGCCCGATCGATTATGTCCGCGTCAGCGGCCAGGGAGTCGATCCGATGCTGGTCAACGCCGCCCAGACGCAGCGGCCGGGCCGCGGCTGGTGGCGCAATCTCGTCGATCTCTACGGCGCGGCGGACATCCTCGTCGCCGAAGTCCAGCTTCAGCGACTCTATCCGGGAGGGCCCGCGCGCGCCCGCTTTATCGCGCGCCACGGACCGGACGATGAGATTGTCGGCGGCTTCACGCTGACCGCACCGAATGGGGAGGCGGTGGCCGGAATGATGGCCGAAGGCGTCCGCCGAATGGACGAGCTCTTCTCGAAGGCCTTGGCGGCTGGCCGACTGGAGCGGGATTCGTCGCTCGACCTGCCGCCGCCGCCAGTGCTGCCGGAGTTGCCGATCGAGAAACCGCCCCCACCCGTGAACCTGGTCAACTCTTTCCAGGTCCAGGTCAGCGGCAGCAACGTCAACTTCTACAATTTCGCGATGGCGCACCTGCGCACGATGGCGGGGGTCGAATCGGCGACGCCCCAGCAGATCAATCCGGGCGGCACCAGCTACATTCTCGTCACCTATCGGGGCACGATCGCCCAGTTGGCCGCAGCGCTGAGCGGGCGCGGCTGGATTGTCGATTTCTCCGGCACGGTCGTGAGGATGCACGCGAGCTCCGACAAGCCCCCGGCGCTGCCGCCGCCGCCCGTCCAGCCGCCGCCGGCAGCCACGCCCCCGCCGCAGCCGGGCACGAACAGGGGCGGCG
>CBHTSV010000050.1:0-2932 GCA_966095215.1 uncultured Sphingomonas sp.
TGACACAGACGACTCTCTCCGTGGACGACACGGCCGCGATTGTCGCCGCCCTGAAGGCGCGCTTCCCCCAAATCCGCTCTCCGCGGAGCGAGGACATTTGCTACGCTACGTCGAATCGCCAAGCGGCGGTAAAGGCGATCACTGCGGAGTGCGACCGGATGCTGGTGATCGGTGCTCCCAACAGCAGCAACTCCCTTCGGCTCGCCGAGGTCGCCGAGCGGATGGGCGTTCCGGCGCGGCTGATCGAACGCGCGAGCGACATCGATTGGGATTGGTTGGGCCGGCCGGCGACGGTCGGGATCACTGCCGGCGCCTCTGCGCCTGAAATCCTGGTCCGCGAGGTCGTCGAGGCCCTCAACGAGCGCTTCGAAGTGATCGAAGCCGAGGGCGATCACATACCCGAACGCATGATCTTCAAGCTTCCGCGCGAGCTCGTTGCCTGAGGTGAGCGACCTTCCGCTGGTGGAGATGTTCACGGACGGCGCCTGCCGCGGGAATCCGGGCCCCGGCGGTTGGGCGGTGCTGCTCCGCATGGGCGACAAGGAACGCGAAGTCTCCGGCGGCGAGCCGCTGACCACCAACAACCGCATGGAGCTGATGGCCGCGATCAAGGGCCTGGAGGCGCTGAAACGCCCCTGCCGGGTCCAGCTCCACACCGACAGCATCTATGTCCGCGACGGGATCACGCGCTGGATCCACAAATGGCGGCAGAACGGCTGGCGCACGTCGGACAAAAAGCCGGTGAAGAATGCCGAGCTATGGCAGGCGCTGATCGACGCCTGCGAGCCGCACCGGATCGAATGGCACTGGGTGAAAGGCCACAGCGGCCATCCGGAGAACGATCGTGTCGACGCGCTCGCCTGCGCAGAGGCGGACAGCCAGCGGACGCACCACCGGCTCTAGTCGCAATCAAATAAGGCGGGCGAGCCAGTGCAGCGTGTTGAGCACGAACTGACGGTTGTCATTTCCCGGCGCGTTCATTCCCAGCTTGCGCCCACCGTCCTCCTGCGCGGTCGCCATCGCTGCTTCTGCGAGGACGACGACGCGACCGGACCCGTAAGGAAACGCCGCACCCTGGACCCAGCCTTGCGCTGATCGCGGGTCGACGAATTTCACGTTGACGCTCGTGTCCGCACCTTTGTGCGTCACTTCCGGCACTCCCCTGTAGATCTGGGCGGTCGGTGCGAGGGTCATCAGATTGGTCGCACTTGCAGGTGGCTTGAACGCGTCGCCGGTGAAGGTCTCGACCGCGGCGACTTTCTCCGACGGGTTACGGCCGTTGGTAATGGCATGCGATCCAAGTAGGCCATTTGCACGCGAGAAGATCAACCGGCTCTCGTCGCGACTGCCCTCGCGGAAGTGCTTCGTGTCGAACACCATGCCTTTGCCGACGTCGAGGCCGAAGGCCTGCGCAAGGCCCGCGGCGGCATTCGGGAATGGATAATGGTCGGTGATCAGCAACAATGACCCGCCGTTCTTCACCCACTGCGCAACGGCCTGGACTTCCTGTGTCGTGAAGGCAGACGCGTCGTTCGTATCGGTCTGCGACTGCGCTGCCACGATGACGAGGATTGAGCCCCTCTTCAAAGAGTCGGAGCCGAACGGGCCATCCGCTTCGACGATCCGGAACCCGTCATTCTTGAGCAGCCGGGCGAACGGCTTGTAGGTGCTGCCGATCTCGTGGCGGTTGTGGTGGCCATGATCGAAGAGGATCAGGGGACCCGTGCCGCGCGTGAACGCCGGCCGCTCCACCCGCGAATCGAAATCGACGTCATTTCCGCACGCGGCCGCGAATGGCATCAAGGCCGCTGCCAGGATGAGCTTCAAACAAGCATTCATGCCCGCCTCCCCGGAACAGCTAAACCCCAAACCGTGCTGGTGAAAAGATCGCCGGATCGATGTGCGCGACCGTCGAGTCGGGCTCTTCGCCCAGCAGGACGGCAGCCGCGAGCTTGGCTGCAGTCGGAGCGGTCTGAATCCCGAAGCCGCCCTGCCCCGCGCACCAGAAGAAGCCGGGCACGGCCGGATCGAATCCGTAAACCGGAAGGCGATCGGGAGCGAAGGAGCGCAGGCCGGCCCAGCTTCGCTCGACCCGTTCGACGGGCCAGTCGACGACATGCTGGAAGCGATCGATCGCAATCGCGATATCGACCTCGTCGGGCGCGGCGTCGCATGGATCGGTTGGAATCTCGTCATGCGGGCTCAGCCAGATGCTGCTGTCGCTCTCGCCCTTGAAATAGAAAGTGCCGGCGGAGTCGTCGACCAGCGGAAGGTCGCGCAAGCCGGAGCGGCCAACGCGAACCTGGACCATGGTGCGGCGCTTCGGCTCGATCCGAAGAGGTGCGACTCCGCACGCTTTGGCGACATCGTCCGCCCATGCACCGGCTGCATTCACAATGAGTCGAGCGGCAAGAGTCGAACCGTCCTGCAGTTGGATGGTCCAGCGACCGTCCCGGCATTCCCCCGATGTGAGCCGCGCGGTAGTCGCCACTTCTCCGCCGGCCGTCTTGAACTTGCGCAGATAGGCCGAGTGCAACGCCGCTACGTCGATATCCGCGCAGGCGGGTTCGAATAGCGCACAGCGCCATTCCGGGCGGACCCCGGGCAGCATTCGCTCCAGGTCCGCGCGCTCGACTCGCCGGTACTCGATTCCCGCCGGCAGCTCCGGCCAGCCCTCGCGCGACAGGTGAAGATCGCCGCGCGTGCGCAGGAATCCCCGCTCGGCGAAGCCCGGAGGCGGCGACTCCAGGAACGGCCGCGACGCCGACGAGAGCATCGCCACCTTCGGACCGCCGTAGCTTTCAAGCCAGAAGGCCGCCGACCGCCCCGTGGCGTGAAAGCCGCAAAACTCCTCCGCCTCGATGATCAGCGTCCGACGCTTGGCGGCGATCTCCGCGCCGAGGCTCGCGCCGGCGATTCCGCCGCCGACAAT
>CBHTSV010000051.1:0-4141 GCA_966095215.1 uncultured Sphingomonas sp.
GAGCTTGGCCCCGATCTGCTCGAGGCTAAGCGAACCGGCGTCCTTCACCACCGGCACGACAAGACCCTTCTCGCCAAGTGCGGTGCCGACGCCGATGTCGACCGTGGGCGAGATGGCGATCCGGTCCTTTTCCCACCGCCCGTTGATCGCCGGTGCAACCGCCATTGCGTCGGCGGCGGCTTTGACGATGTAGGAGGTATAACTCAGCTTCACTCCGCGAGCGGCCATCGCGGCCTTGTGCGCCGCGATCGCGGTGAAATCGGCTTCGAAGACCGCAGTCACGTGCGGCTGCTCCGCAACCGCGCGAGTCATGTTCTCGGCGATCGTGAGCCGCATGCGATCGTGCGGAATATCCTGCGGCGAGAAGGCACGCGGCTGCGCGGTAGCGGGCTCGCCGACGCTGACCACCGTCGCCTCGGCAACGCAGCGGTCGACGTCCTCGCGGGTGATGCGGCCGTCACGGCCTGTGCCGTGAATCCGCGAAGGGTCAATACCGTGCTGCTGCAGCGCGCGCCGGACGGAGGGACTGAGTCGCGTTTCGCCATCGCCGTTCCCCGGCGAAGGCAGGGGTCCAGGATCGGCGGAACGCGCTGCTGGTGCAGCGGGCTGGGCTCGGGCCTTCGCCGGGCTACTTGTGGGAACGCTCTCTTCCTCCGCGCTGATCCGGGCGAGCACCGCCCCGGGGATCGCCTCCGCGTCGGTGTCGAGCACGATCTCGGCAAGCACACCAGACGCTGGCGCGGGCACTTCCTGAGTCACCTTGTCAGTTTCAAGCTCGACCAAAGGCTCGTTCTCGAAGACGAGGTCGCCGACCTGCCGCAGCCAGGAGCGGACGACCGCCTTTGTGCCCTCCTGCTCCTCGGGAACGACGACGTCGATCACCTAGAATCCCACCAGCCGCTCGATCTCGGCGCGGATGCCCTCGACCGAAGGGAGCGCCCATTCCATCAGCTTCGGGTGATGCGGGCTTGGAATGTCCGGCATCGTCACCCGGGCGACCGGCGCGTCGAGGTCGAGGAAGGCTTCGTCCGCGACCACCGCCGCTATCTCCGCGCCGAAGCCGCCTGTGCGCAAATCCTCATGCACGATGAGACAGCGGCGCGTGCGGCGGACGCTGTCGAGCACCATTTCCTTGTCCCATGGCTGCAGCGTGCGGAGGTCGATCACGTCCGCGTTGAAGCCGTCCGCCGCAGCCTCGCAGCGAGGGACCATCGCGCCCCAGCTGACAATAGTGATCGCGTCGCCTTCGCGGGTCTTCTTCGCCCGGCCAAAAGGCAGGACATAATCGTCGCCCGGCCACGGACGCCGAGCCCAGGCGTCGTCGAGCATCGCGCGATGCTCGAAGAAGAGCACGGGATCGTTGCCGCGCAGGCTTCCGCGCAGCAGTCCCACGGCGTCCTCGGCATTGGACGGCACCGCGACCTTCCAGCCGGGGTTGTGCACGAACTCGACCTCATTGGTCATCGAATGCCACGGATCGCCGCACTTGAAGAAACCGCCGGGGACGCGGAGCACCATCGGCGCTGCGAAGCGGTTGTGGGTGCGCCAGCGCATCGTCCCGCAATCGTGGATCTGCTCGGTCGCCGGCTCCGAATATTTGCGGAACTGAATCTCGGGTACCGGCATGAGACCCGCTAGCGCCATGCCGACCGCGCGGCCGACAATGCCTTCCTCGTTGAGGCTCGTGTCGAACACGCGGTGGCGGCCGAACTTCTCCTGCAGGCCAAGCGTCACCGCGTGGACGCCTCCCTTGGGGCCCACGTCCTCGCCGAAGACCAGCACCCGCGGGTTGGCCTCGAGCTCCTGCTCGAGCACCCGGCGGATCGCGGTGACCATGTTGATCCGCTGGGCCGAGCCGACCGGCTCGTCCGTCGAAGGTGGGGGCGTGTAGCCGCTGTTCCACAAGCCGCCGACCTGCTGCAGCTGGCCTTCGTCGAAGACGTGGCTCGTTACTGTTTCCGGTGAGGAGACTCCGCGAGCCTCAGCCTCCGCGACCGCAGCCTGCACCTGCCAGGCAGTCTCCCGCTCAAGCTCCGCCCATTGATCGCCGCCGATCTGCACCTTGGCGACATGAGCCTTCAGCTTCGGCAGCGGATCGCGCGCCCATTCCGCCTCGATCTCGTCTTTCGACTTATATGCCTGCGTGTCCTGCGCACTATGTCCCTCCAACCGGGGCACGGCGAGGCGCAGCAGTGCAGGCCTGCGCTGGCTGCGGACGTGCCGGACGGCATCGTGGATCAGCTTCGCTGCTTCGATCGGATCGGTGCCGTCGCCGTTGAAGATCGTGAGACCGGAGAAGCTCGCGAGGTTGGCTGCGATGTCTTTGCCAGGTGTTTGATATTCAGAGGGAACGGAGATGCCGTAGCCATTGTCCTCGATATAAATGAGCAATGGCAATTGTTGCGTAGTAGCAATTGTTAGCGTCGACCAAAATCCACCTGTCGCCGCGCTGGCGTCGCCTCCGAGCACCAGCGAAATTGCATCCGCCGGACCTTCCTTCAGCACCTTCAGTTTGTAGGCGATCGCCTGCGACCAGCCCGCTGCCGGCGTGTACTGCGCCCCCACCCCGCCGCACATCGGCAGCGCATGCGCCCCACCGGGGTTGGGATAATTGAACACGACGCCGATATCGCGCCCGTCCGAATAGCCTCCGGCGAGGCCCATGCCGGAGCCCAGCGCGTCCGCGAGCGGAATACCCAACGCCAGCAGCAGCGGCCGTGAACGGTAGTAACCGAACGCCCCGTCGCCATCTTTGAGCTGGAGCCCGAGCAGCACCTGCGCCATGTCGTGCCCACGGGCGGAAAACTGGTAGAGGACCTTCTTGGCGGGAACGAGCTCCTGCTCCTCGATCCGGTCCATTTCGCGGCTGGTCAGGACCAGCCTCGCGACCTCCCGCCAATCGACTTCGGCGGATACTTTCCCGGGGTCGCGGTCGGCCATGGTCAGGAATCCATTGCTCCGACCACGGCGGCGATAAATCGGTCGATCTGGTCGTCGCCGAGGCCCACGACGTTGAAGCGCCCGCTGTCGGCCATGTAGATGGCATGGTCCTCACGGAGCTTCAGCACCTGCTCCTTCGACAGCGGCAACATCGAGAACATTCCGAACTGCCGCCCGATGAACTCGAGCCGCGGATCCGCTGAGGCAATACGCTGACGGACCGAATTGATGCGGTCGCGCATGGCCGCGAGCTCGATCAGCCATTCGGCGCGAAGCTGCGCATCGTCGAGGATGATGTGCGCGGCAGCAGCCCCGTGGTCGGGCGGCATCGACCACATTTCCCGCGCGCGCTGGAAGACATGACCCATCGCCGTCTTCGTTGTCTGGGCGGAACCGGTCTTCACCCACAGCGACCCGACGCGGTCGCGGTAGCAGCTGAAATTCTTGTCGCAGCTCTGAGCGACGATGACCTCGTCGCAGGTGTCGAGCGCCAGGCGCACGCCGAACGCATCCTCGTCGAGCCCCCGTCCGAATCCCTGGTAGGCGATGTCGATCAGCGGAATCAGCTCGCGCTCGGAAACAACGCGAATGACCTCGCGCCACTGGTCTTCGCTGAGGTCCGCTCCCGTCGGGTTGTGGCAGCAGCCGTGGAGCAGCGCGACATCGCCGGCTTCGGCGCTCTGCAACGCGGCCATCATGTCCTCGAAGCGGATGATCCCCTGCCCCCGCTCGTAATAAGGATATTCCTCGATGCCGAGCCGAACCGCTCGGATGATCGGCGCATGATTCGGCCAGCTCGGCGTGCCCATGAACACGCGCGCGCCAGCGTTCGCGTTCGCCAGCAGCTCGAAGCCGAGCCGAAGCGCCCCGCATCCGCCGGGTGTCTGCACTCCATCGATCCGCTCGTCATTTGCATGCGGCCCAAGCAGGATCGGGCGAAGAACCTCGGCGAACTTTTTGTCGCCGCGGCTTCCGAGATAGGCCTTCGTCACCTGCGTATCGTGCAGCCGCTGCTCGGCCTCCTTCATCACCTTGAGGATCGGCGTGTTCCCCACGGCATCACGGAACACACCGACGCCGACGTCGATCTTGTCGTTGCGCGGGTCGGCCTCGGCGAGCGCGATCAGCGCGAGGAGCGAATCGCTCTGGACGGGCGGAAGGTCGGCAAGCCCCCTTGCCTTCTCGTGCGTGCGGGTCAGCA
>CBHTSV010000052.1:0-2858 GCA_966095215.1 uncultured Sphingomonas sp.
TCGAGATGGTCGGAGGCCTTCAATTCGTCGACGTCGCCCTTCGGAGCCTCCTCATCGATCCAGTGGAGGAACTTGACGATGGCCGCGCCGTCGCGCTCCTGCGCGGCCTTCTGGCCGGCGATCTCGGCCGGGTTCTTGATCGCTTTGGGGAGGATGGTCGGGTCGCGCAGCGGCAGGATCTTGGCGCCGGCCTTCTCAAGCGCCTCGAAGATCGCGGCAACCGCGCGCTGCGGATCGACGACGACCGTCTTTCCCTTGTACTCGGTCAGAGCGCCTTCGAATTCCGAGCGCTCGTGCAGCCGGACGCCATTGCCGAGATGCTGGCGGATCTCCGGGCCGATCTTCTCCGACGCGACAAACAGGTCGGCCGTCCCGTCGGCGTGGACCAGCGCATAGGCCAGCGCGACGGGCGTGTGAGTCACGTCCTGCCCGCGGATGTTGAACGCCCAGGCGATCGAATCCAGCGCCGAGAGCACTGCCGCGTCGGCAAGGTGCTTGGCGAGCCAGTCGCCGATCTCCGTGCGCTTCTCGGCCGCGGACTTGCCGGCATATTGGTCCGACTGGACGATCAGATGCGCCTTCGAGGCTTCCGGACGGTCCTTCCAGATTTCATCGATGGGGTTGCGGTCGACCGGCACCAGCTCCGCGCCGCGGCTCGCCAGCGCTTCCTTCGCCTTCTTCACCCAGTCGCGCGTGTGCAGCCACGGGTCGTAGCCGATGCGCGCGCCTTGGGGCGCATGTTCCTCGAGCCATTGCGTCGTGCTGGTCTCCGGCACCGACTGGTAGCTCCATTCGGTCGCGCTGACCTGCTGGCGGACCTGCAGCGTGTAGCGGCCGTCGACGAAGATCGCGGCTTCCTCGGGGAGCACGACAGCAGAGCCGGCCGAGCCTTCGAAGCCCGTCAGCCAGGCGAGGCGCTGGGCGTAGCTCCCGACATATTCGCTCATATGCTCGTCCGTCAGGGGGACGACGAAGCCGTCGAGCTGGTTGGCTTTGAGCTGCTCGCGAAGGGCGGCGAGGCGGTCTGCATAACTGGACATGGGCTCTAACTCCCTCGCGCCTCAGCTAGTCCCTGCAGCGCCATTGTTAAAGAGCCTCGGCCAGCCGCGAGGGTCGCCGAATGGTCCGAATGTTCGCAGTGACGACGAAATTCTGCGCCGCTTCGAAACGCAGCATCGCTGCGCATGAAGGCGCGACCGAGTTGGGGACGGGAAAATTGACTGCAGTTCCGTCCATCGCGGAGCTTGCGAGCAGACTTGCCGTGTAGGACAGCAAATTCCGCAATCCGAGTGTCCGCTTTCGACCCAAAACGGACATTAAGGCTTGTTGCCAGGGATCGGAGTTATAGCGGGCGCGAAGGTCGGTTGGAGAACAAGCAAGCCATTCTCGTAGCCGGTTGGCGTCCCGATGATGTAGCCCGACCCTCCGAAGCGGATTGGGTCGTAACAGGTGATCCTGATTTGTCCGGGGCCGACACTGTCGCGAACGATTACAACGTCGCCCCGATACTCGCCCTGGATGACGCGCCTAATATGAGCATGAGCGCCCTTGAATAGCTCGGCCCAACCTCCCTCGGGATGGTCAAACTTCACATCGGCAACGAAGGCATTAGGAGGCAAATGTGTCGGAAGCTCTGGGCGGATTACCGTCACATCTGCGGAAGGCATATACGTCCGACACGCGTTCACCGGTGCGGCTACCCCGCCGGTGAGTACAGCCAAGACTGGCCAGACGCGCCTGAACATGCCTTGTTCTACCACATGATGTTTGTTCCGGTAGGTGTTCGCTCAGCTAGTGTCCGCTTTCCACCCAAGGCAGACATTCGCATCACCGCTTCGCCCTTCCCGTAGCCGCCGGCCGCGCTAAGAGGGCGCGATGGACAAGCCCGTCGAGGTTTCGGCTCCTCCGACCGCCGAGCAGCGCCTCTACAGCTACGAACGCCACGGCGTGACGATCGAGGATCCGTGGCACTGGCTGCGCGATCCCAAATATCCCGAGGTCGATGACGCGGACGTGCTTGCCTACCTCCATTCGGAGAACGCTTATTTCGAGACGTGGGCGGGGCAGCACAAGGAGCTGCTCGAACAGCTGTTTGAGGAGATGAAGGGGCGGATCAAGGAGGACGACGCCTCGGTCCCGCTGCGCGACGGCGACTGGCTCTACTGGTGGGCGTTCAAGCCGGGGGCGCAGTACCGCAGCTGGTATCGGCGCAAAGTTACCCCTCCCCTCGATGGGGAGGGGCAGGGGTGGGGTGATGTTGGAGGCGAAGCGCCTACTCGCGAGACTCACCCCCACCCAACCCTCCCCCATCAAGGGGGAGGGCTTTCAGAGGGCGACGAGCTGATCTTCGACGAGCCGGCGGAAGCGCACGGCAATCATTATTTCCGCCTGGGCGCGCTGGAGGTGAGCCCGAACGGCAAGCTGCTGGCGACGCTCGCCGACTATGACGGCTCCGAGCGGTTCCAGCTCCGCATCCGCGATCTCGCGACCGGCAAGGACATCGAAACCGTGACGACCGTCGGCATCGGTCAGCCGGTGTGGAGCAGCGACAGCGCGGGCGTCGTCTTCAACGAGGTCAATGAGCATTGGCGGAGCTACCGCGCGCGCTATCACCGGCTCGGTGCTCCGGCGGACGAGGACATCACGCTGTACGAGGAGACGGAGGAGCTCGGCTTTTCGGTCGGCGTCTACAAGACCAAGGACAAGAGCCTCATCATCGTCTCGACCGGCGACAATGCGACGAACGAGGTGCGTTTCGTGTCCGCCGACGATCCGTCGCAGCCGCTGACGCTGATCTCACGCCGCAAGCCCAACCGCGAATATCATGTCGATTCGGCGCACGGAAAGCTGTGGATCCA
>CBHTSV010000053.1:0-1612 GCA_966095215.1 uncultured Sphingomonas sp.
ACTTCCCTGCTCATCAAAACGCTCCGGCAAAGGGTGCGACGGCCAACGCCCGGCTGCGAGCTTCGGCTGCCGCCCCCGTCTGTCTCTAGCGCCTGAGAGCTTTGCCCCCTCCTTCGCGCAAGGCGTCGGAGAAGCTTCCCCTTCGGCGGCTCTGCATAGCCTCGGCGACGCAGGGCACTTTCCAGACTGTCAGGCGCGCGCGGTCCTTTGGGCCTGAGAGATTCCGGGGGCGGTTGCTCCTTCGGCGTCCGCCATAGCCCGACGGCGACGGCGGAACTCTCCCGCGCGGCCTTTCCGGCGGACGAGCCGCCGGCGACGGGCGGGGCCTTGGCCGCCCCGCCGCTCCAAGTCAACGAAGTTGAGACCGGCGACTAGCGCGTCGCATTATATTTGATCTGGTCCTGCGTCAGCTGGAAGCCGACGAGATGCTCGAACGTGGCTTTGGCGACCGCGGCGCGAATGCCTGGATCACTAAGCGGGTCGACAGCCGCTTGGGGATCGCCCGGCTTGCGCTCGCGAGTGATGGCGCGGCGTACGTCCGCCGGCAGGGTGGCGGCGGCGCGGTTCACGCGGACTGTCGCCTGGACGCGCGCCCAGGCGTGAAGGTTGCCGGCGGGGAAATTGAGGACCGCCTGGCCGAGGCTCTTGGCCGCGATCCGTCCGCCACCCTGCAGGGCGACGTTGAAATAGGGCAGCGCGACCTGCCGGGCAGGTCCCGCGTCCCGGCGCAGCGCCGTGATGGTGAAGGTTGCCGTCGAGACCACATCGCTCCCCGTATCGTCGCAGGTGGCGCGCAAATCGCTGATCGACGCAGTCACGTCGATCGCGCGGGAATCCGTGCTGCTTGGCGGATTGAACAAGGTGATGTCGCCGGTTCCCGCCGGGACTCCCGGGATCGGACACGCGCTGCGCACGGCATAGACACCGCCGCCGCTCTCGGCAGTGAGGTCGCCTGGGCGGCGGCAGGCGCTGAGCAGCGTAAGGACGAGCAGTGCGGCGAGGCGAAGCTTCATGGGTGGATGAGGTCCCTTGGAAACAAGCGTAGGCTTTGGAGCCGCGTTCATAGGAAGGCCCTTCTAAGGCTGCAAGCGAAGGCTTACATGCCTGTCCGAATGCTGAACCGCCCCCCTTTGAAGGTTCTGATCGCGGCGCCGCGCGGATTTTGCGCCGGCGTCGACCGCGCGATCCAGATCGTCGAGCTCGCGCTCGAGCGGTTCGGCGCGCCCGTCTATGTGCGGCACGAAATCGTCCACAACCGCTTCGTCGTGGAGCGGCTGAAGAAGATGGGCGCGGTCTTCGTCGACGAGCTCGACGAAGTGCCCGACGACCGGCCGGTCGTCTTTTCCGCTCACGGTGTTCCGAAGTCCGTGCCGGCCGAGGCGCAGACGCGAGGGCTCACCTATGTCGATGCGACCTGTCCGCTCGTCTCCAAGGTCCATCGACAGGCCGAACGGCTGATTGGAGATGGCCGCCATATCCTGTTCATCGGCCATGCCGGCCACCCGGAGGTGATCGGCACGTTCGGACAGGTGCCGGCAGGATCCATTACGCTCGTCGAAACTGTCGAGGACGTCGCCAAGCTCGACGTCGCCGATGCTGATAATCTCGCATT
>CBHTSV010000054.1:0-1645 GCA_966095215.1 uncultured Sphingomonas sp.
CGCGACTCAAGGTTAAGACGGGCCTAATTCGCCGGTCGAAGGAACCTTGCGTTCCTCTGCGGCGCTGGCACATTCGTGGCTGTGACGCGCCGTTCAGACGCTCCGGTCCGGGCGATCCTCGGGCCGACCAACACGGGGAAGACCTACCTCGCGATCGAGCGCATGTGCGGCCACAGCTCCGGAGTCATCGGATTTCCGCTCAGACTGCTGGCACGCGAGGTTTACGACCGCGTTTGCGGGATGAAGGGCGAGAAGCAGGTCGCTTTGCTGACCGGCGAAGAACGAATTGTCCCTCCGCAGGCCCGATATTTCCTCTGTACCGCCGAGAGCATGCCCGTGCCCGGCGGCGACACCCACCACGACAGCGACGTGCAGCGCGACTTCGCCTTCGCCGCCATCGACGAGGAGCAGCTCCGCATCGAACCCCTGCGACGCCACGTCTTCACCGACCGGATGCTCCGCGCCCGCGGCCGCGATGAAACGCTGATCCTCGGCTCCGACACGCTGAGGCCGATCATCCGCGAGCTCCTGCCGGAGGCCGAGATCGTCAGCCGTCCCCGCTTCTCGACACTGCGCTATGCCGGCAGCGTAAAACTGTCGCGCCTTCCCCCCCGCTCTGCCATCGTCGCCTTTTCGGCCGAGCAGGTCTACGCGCTCGCCGAGATGCTCCGCCGCTTCAAGGGCGGAGCGGCGGTCGTCATGGGCGCGCTGTCGCCGGCGACGCGCAACGCCCAGGTCGCGATGTTCCAGCGCGGCGAGGTCGATTATCTGGTCGCGACCGACGCGATCGGCATGGGCCTCAACCTCGACGTGACCCACATCGCCTTCGCCGGCCTCGAAAAGTTCGACGGTCACCGCGACCGGCGGCTTCACATCTCCGAGATGGCGCAGATCGCGGGCCGCGCGGGTCGTCACCAGAAGGACGGAAGCTTCGGCACGTTGGGCTTCGGCGCGGACGAGCATGCCGCATTCACCGACGAAGAGATCACCGCCATCGAGGAGCACCGCTTCCGTCCGCTCGATTTCATGTACTGGCGCAACGCGGAGCTCGATTTCACCGATGTGAAGTCGCTCATTCGCAGCCTCGAAGCCAAAAGTGACGATCCGCTGCTGCGTCCAGCACCCGAAGCCATCGATCTCGCCGTACTCAAGCTCATCGCCGAGGACCCAGCCATCGCGGTCAAGCGCGGTCCGATTGCGCGCAAGCTTTGGGCCGCCTGCGGGCTGCCCGATTTCCGCAAGGTGGGGCCGATGCACCACGCCCGCATGGTCCGCCGCCTGTTCAGCTATATCGGCGAAGGAGGCCACGTGCCGCACGAATGGTTCGCCGCCGAGGTCGCACGGCTCGACAATATGAGCGGCGACATTGAGGCGCTTGCCGACCGCCTCGCCGGCATCCGCAGCTGGGCTTACATCGCGCATCGCGGCGATTGGCTGAAGGAGCCGGCGAAATGGGCCGAGCGCACGCGCGAGGTCGAAGCGCGCCTCTCCGACGCGCTCCATGAGCGCCTCACCCAGCGCTTCGTCGATCGCCGCACTGCAGTTCTCGTCCGCGACATTGGCGCTCGTGGGGCCGACGCGCTCCCAGTCACGGTCGCGGCGGACGGCGAGGTCAGCGTCGGTCCCGAGCCGATCGGTCATCTGA
>CBHTSV010000055.1:0-8160 GCA_966095215.1 uncultured Sphingomonas sp.
CAGCGAATGGTGCGCCCGTGGCGCTCGGATCCTGGCCGATCGGATGGTCGATCTGCTGGAACTGCGTGAGAGTGACGATGCCCGTGTTCGTCGTCGCGACGGTGAAGATCGTGTTGCTGGAGTCGATCGCGCCGGAAGACGTCGCCGTAGTTCCGACGACCACCCCGTTCACCACGAACAGGTTGATCGTGGCGCCATGGCTTGTGAGTCCGGAATTCTGGCCAGTGACCGCCAGCGCATAGGTGCTGTTGGTACCCGGCCCGGCGCCATCGGCGCCGAACGAAACGGTCGTACCCGCGAACACGCCGCTGAAATTGGCCGTCGTCACAGCAGTGTCGCTGTTCGCGCCAATGGTCTGTGCGTCGTCAGTGGTCAGGATGACATTCTGATCAGGACCGGCCTGGACGTGTACCACCGGCGTGTCGTCGTCGACGTTGATATTCAGTGTGCCGGCCGCGCTGTCGCCGTTGTTGTCGACGACATTGTAGTTGATGACGAACGAGACATTATTCTCATCGCCGCCCGCCGGATGGATGATCGGCGCGTTCTCGGTGACCGTGTAGGCGCCGGTCGCTGCATCGACCGTGATCGTCAGGACCGTGACGGTGCTGCCGTTCTGGACTTGCTGCACCAGGATCGAGCCGTTCGGCCCGTCGACATAGCTGAAGCCGGCGGGCGCGCCGTCGGTCAGCAGGTCGAAATGAATCGGCTGGTCGCCGCCGGAACCGGGCAAGGTGCCCGTCGCATTGACGCTGTCGGGATCGTCGCCGACGCCGCCGGCATTGCCGTTCGCAAGCGCATCGTCGTCAAGCTGGACGCTGACCGTGCCGGCCTCCGGCTTGAGATCCTCGAACTGGCCGACAGGAATGATCAGCGGCGGCGGGAAATTGAGCTCCGTCGGCGGGATGAGGTCGCCGAGCGGGACGCCCGGATCGAGCGGCGGAACGTCGGTGGCGAAATTGCCGCCGCTGCTCTGCAGCTGGCCCGCGGCCGGCTGCGGCTCGGATTCGACGAGCAGGGCCGCAAGGTTCGACGGCGGCAGCTGTACGTCGCCGATGACGAGCTGCGGCACGAACACTGCGCCGTTCGGGATCACCATCTGCGTGCCGTCGGGCATATTGATGACAAGGTCGCGGCCGACGACGTGGATGTCGGACATCTGGACGCCGGCCGGCAGGTTCACGACACCCGGAATGACTGGAGCGGTGCCTGGGACAACCGCGGCCTGGCCCACACCGCCCTTGGCGATGTCGAAGGCGAGCGTCGTCGATGAAGTCTGGCCGTCGCGATCCGCGAGCGTGTAATTGAACACGTCCTGGACGCCATCGGGCGTGCCCGCGTTGCGCACGTAGTTGAAGTTCCCCTGCGCATCCATGCTGAGGACGCCGAACTGGCCGTTCGCCTGGAAGCCTCCGCCGGCGTTGCTGGCGGGACCACCGGCGCCCTGGACCGCTACGATGAGGCCCGGCGCGTCTCCAACACTGTCGGCGCCCGACGATCCGGTCGTCGTGCCGGTGCCGGTAATCACGTTACCGGTCGCGGGACCGAAGTTATTGGGAGCAAGTGCATCGACGTCAGGCCGAGCAACCGGCGAGTGATCGTCATTGGCCATCGAGCCGGCCTGGGAAGCGTCATCGTAGCGCATAGTCCACCCCTGTCATTGCCCACTCCGCGCTGCTGCGCGGACGGGGGGTCAAATTTGCAAAAGAGGATTGCCCGGGCGGCTTACCCAGTGAACAGAGAGAGTTAACGCAGTGCCCCAGCTACTCCTCAACAGGCGTAAGGAGACCACTACTCGGGCCAATTGGCAAGCCGATGACCGAATCTACTTCCGCCGAACGCTACATTTGACGAATCAAGCGCAAAGAAGATCGTAGTTAACGCTTACATCTTTCAGTAATCGATAAGGTCAGACCTCTTGGAACAGATTCTGCCCATTTAAGAAAAAGTGGCGCCACGTTTGAGCTAAGCTTGAAAGGCACTCGGGATGTTCTCTCAATCTAGTAAGATACGGCAGCGCATTTAATTTAAGTTAATTGGTTACGGTTTGTTAACACTTTGGCAGCTCGAGCGCCGTTCAGGAGCACATCAGCCGTTATGCTCGGTTCAAAATCGGACGAAAAAATGCGCTCACCGCGTCCCACAATGGGATTTGAACGTGCGTAATTGACCCAGTTGAGGATTCCGACTCGCGAGTCTGGCACACGACTCGCGGCCGGCGCGTGATTATGCCGTCTATATCGGCCGCAGATCGCGGCCGATGGGCCGCTTGCCCTCCCAAAAATCAGTCACGGCTGGCTAGGAACGGCCGTACATCCGGTCCAGGACTTTGGCAGTTTCCAGGACACCGGACGTGCTGCCTTCGAAGCGCTCGCCGGAAGCCAGGCTGCGGAGCCACTCCACCGCCGAGCGTCCGCCCCAATCGTCGGGAGGCGACGCAATCTGTCTGCGTTCCCGGCCCTTGAGCAAATCCGCCGAGAAATCGAAGAAAGAGCCGCTCTCGTTTCGCAACTCGGCGCCTCCCCGCGCGCCGAAGAACCTCGCCTCGATCACCGCATCGCGCCCGGCGTTCAGATTCCAGGAACAGGCGATCCGCACTGTAACACCGTTCGCAAGGCAGAACTGACCAATGGCATAATCTTCGACTTCGTCCGCGCGTGCGCGTCTGCCGTCGCGGAACAAGGTCGCGCGGGCGTCGAGAACTTCGGGAAAGTCGAGTAGCCACAGCGCCAGATCGACCAAATGCACCCCGAGGTCGATCAGGCAGCCGCCGCCGGACAGCGCCGGATCCCAGAACCACGCGCTTTGCGGTCCGTATGCGTTGTGGAACGTGAGATCCGCGGCAAACAGGCGGCCCAGCTCGCCAGACTGAATCTGCTCGCGTATCGCCTTCGCGGCCACCGTATGCCGGTATGAGAGATCGACCCCGAGGAGCCGGTCGGCCCGCCTGGCGGCATCAAGCACAGCCGACACTTCCACTCCGTTTCGGCCGAGCGGCTTCTGACTGAAAACCGCCGCTCCGCTCTCAAGTGCGCGGATGCACTGTTCGGCGTGAAGCGCGCTCGGTGTCGCGATGACAACGCCGTCCGGCTCGCAGACGAGCAGGTCATCGAGAGAGCCGACGCGCAGAGCGCCAGGGGCGATTTCCACCACCTGCCGCGCCATCTCGTCGTCCGGATCGCAGATAGCGACCGCTTCCGCCTCCCCGGTCAACAGCAGCGCCGTCATGCGGTTGCGTCCGATCGAGCCCGCGCCGAGGAAGCCGAGCTTTACCATCAAGGAACGACGATAGCCTTGACGAAATTGCCGGGCCGGTCGCGCGTTGCGTCCAACGCGTCACCAAGCTGCTCCAACGGATACCGATGTGTGACCAGAAGTGCCGGGTCGATCAGGCCCCTTTCGATCGCGGCCAACGCCTCGCGCATCCCGCGAACCGCTACACCCGGGTCTCGTTCGTGCGCATTGATCACGTCGAATCCGCGCCAGTTCCACAGCTGCATGTTGACCTGCCTCGAGCCGTCCTGGTGATAGCCGGCGATGATCAGGCGGCCACCCTCGCGCGTGAGCTCGGCGGCCAGGTCCAGCGGCCACTGCTTGCCGACCGCTTCGATTACCTCGTCGCAGAGCTTGCCATTCGTGAGCTCGCGGACGCTTTCGACGATTTGCCGGTGGTCGTGCATCGCAATCACCTCGGCTGCGCCCAATCGCTGCGCGAGCCGGAGCGACTCTTCGCGTCGTGAGATGGCGATCACGCGCGCGCCGGCATGGCTCGCCAGACGCACCAGGATTGCGCCAAGGAAACCAATGCCGATCACGGCGACCGTCTCGCCCGCGGTGATGCCGCTTCGGCGGAAGACGTTCATCGCGCAGCCGAACGGTTCGAGCGGCAGGTCGAGGTTCCTGAGGGCGGGCGGAAGCTTCACGACCTGGTCTGCCCTGGCAATGTCATATTCCGCATAGGCCTTGCCGCTGAGCGCCGCCACGCGATCGCCCGGCTCGAGGTCCTTCACTCCGTCGCCGCTCGTGTCAATCACGCCCCAGCCTTCGTGGCCCAGCTCACCCGGAGCAGTCGGGAAATGCATCCAGCCGGGGCCGGTCCAGGGAGTCAGGTTCGACGCGCAGACACCGCAGCCCTGGAGCTTGATCCGAACCTGCCCCGGTCCCGGCTCGGGCAGCGGCACCTGCTCGATCTTGTACTTACCTGCGCCGGTCAGCACTGCGGCGCGCATCGGGCCTTCGCTCCTTTATTCCGCTGCGGCAACCAGCGGCGCGTCGACGAACAACGGCTGCGCGATGCGGTTGCGTTCGTCCTCGAACCATTCGATCGTCGCGTCGAGTCCCTGCTCTAGGTCCACCTGCGGTTCCCAGCCGAGCAGATCCACGGCGCGCGCGATGTCGGGCTTGCGCCGCCTCGGATCGTCCTCCGGAAGCGGCCGGCGGACGATGCCGGAGCTCGTCCCCGTCAGCGCGACGACAAGGTCGACCAGCTCTCTCACCGTAAGCTCCCTGGGATTACCGAGATTGACCGGCAGGCCCCTCGCCCGCTCGCTCTCCATCAGCCTCATCAAGCCCTCGATGAGGTCGTCGACGTAGCAGAAACTGCGTGTCTGCGTGCCGTCGCCGTAAATCGTGATTTCTTCGCCCGAGAGCGCCTGGCAAACGACATTGGAGACTACGCGCCCGTCGTCGCAGCGCATGCGCGGGCCGTATGTATTGAAAATCCGGGCGACGCGAACGTCCGCTCGATGTGCGCGGAGGAAGTCGAACGCCAATGTTTCGGCTGCGCGCTTGCCTTCGTCGTAGCAGGCGCGAGGCCCAGTGCAGCTGACGGAGCCGCGATAATCCTCGGTCTGCGGATGCGCTTCAGGGTCGCCGTACACCTCGCTTGTCGAGGTAAGCAGCAGGCGAGCGCCGGTTTCCTCGGCCAGACGCAGCAGGTTGCGCGTGCCGACGACGTTGGTGAGCAAGGTGTGCTCGGGATCGGCCTGATAGTGCGGCGGCGAGGCCGCGCTAGCGAGATGATAGATGTGAGTGAACTTGGTGCGGCCGCCGCGGAGCCATTGCGGCAGGTTGTCGATCACATCGTGCTCGACGAACTCGAAGCGACTTTCTCCCTCGAGATGCTTCAGATTGTCGGCGCGGCCGGTCTGAAAATTGTCGAGGCAGATCACGTGCGCGCCGTCGGCAATCAGACGATCGCACAGGTTCGAGCCGATGAAGCCTGCTCCCCCCGTCACTAACGCGATATTCTGGTCTCGACGCTTCACTCTACGCTCCCTGTTAGTGGCGCCGTGGGCGAGGCCCCCAACGGCTTCTTCAATGTAGCGTTCCAGCTCGGCGGCACGATGCGCCGCTGAATGGCCGTCAAGGATTCGCTGGCGCGCGGCGCGGCCAATCGCGCTCGAGTCCTCGCTCGAGCTCAAGTGCTCGACCACATCTTCCGTGCTGTCCGCAATGATGATTTCGCGGTTGGGCTCGAACAGACTGTCGAGACCGCCCCAGCGGTCGGAGATCACGGGCGTTGCGCAAGCCGCCGCTTCGAACAGCCGTACGGAAGGCGACCATCCTGCCGCGATCATGTCGGCTCTCGTAACATTCAAGGTGTAACGCGACGATGCATAGAAGCGGGCATGTTCGGACGGCGGCAAATGATCGATCCGCTCAACATTGTCCGGCCAGTCGATCCCGTCCGGATATTGGGGACCCGCGACGCAGAATTTGAGGTTCGGGAAGCGCCGCGCTGGCTCGAGCAGCAGCTTCTCGAGTGTTCGCTGGCGATCGTCGCTGTAAGTGCCGAGGTAGGACAAGTCCCACTTCTTCTTCAGCTTCGCCCGCGTACAGTCATAGGGGTCGACCGAGCAGTAAAGAGCACGTGCGCATTTGGCACCAAACTCCCGCTCGATCCGCGCGAGCGTCGGACCGCCGGTGAATGACAGGTAGAGATCATAGCCAGCGATGATCTCCGGCGAGAGATATTCCCGGTCACCCCGCTCCAGCTTCGCAAGCGTCACCGGAGT
This sequence comes from uncultured Sphingomonas sp., assembly GCA_966095215.1. Taxonomy (GTDB): domain Bacteria; phylum Pseudomonadota; class Alphaproteobacteria; order Sphingomonadales; family Sphingomonadaceae; genus Sphingomicrobium. The sequence goes on from CBHTSV010000055.1 coordinate 6,018, forward strand.
GTCGATGTCATAGAAGGCCGTGACTCCGCGCGCGTCGCGTTGCACGAAGCGGCCTACCTCCACGCCCTCCGGAACATAGGAGCCGACGATGACTGCATCGGCGGTTCGGATTGAATCGCGCCAATTCCCGAGCTCCTCGAGCGAGCCGTAGAATTCCAGCCGGCAGTAATCGGGATCGGCAAGATCGCGGTGCTCGCGGTACCAGGGCACGTCGCGTTCGAGGAACAATATGTCGTGTCCGCGCCGGCGGAACGCCTTGAGAAGCGCGCGATATGTAGTGGCGTGGCCATTTCCCCACGACGAGGACAGGCTGAGACCGAGCACTGCCAGCTTCATGCGGCCACCTCTTCGAGGCGGCTCGCCATCTCCTGCCGAAGGATTGCGTCGACTTCGGCTCCGCGCTGCGCGTAGCTATGCTCCCGCAGCACTCGTTGCAGCGCAGCCTGACCGATCTCGCGCGCACGATCGGGCGTGAGATCGCGCACGTGATCCGCGACGTCCTGTCCATCGCGTGCGAGAAGCACTTCCACGTCCGGCTTCAGGAACAGCTCGATGCCCTCCCAGGCATCCGTGATCAGGCAGGCCGCGGCGCCTGCGGCCTCGAACACCCGCGTCGCCGGCGAGAAGCCGACGTCTGCCATGCTGTCGCGGGCAATGTTGAGCACGGCGAGCGCAGTGGAATTGAACGTATTATGCTCGTGCGTGAAGACATGGCCGACGTGCCTGACGTTCGATGGTAAATCCTTCGCATCCCAGCCGTTCCCGCCAATCAGGAACCGGCGGTCGGGAAGGTCGGCCGCCGGCCCCAGGAAGAATCGATCGACCCGCGCCTCGCGGTCGGGGAGCCTGTTTCCGAGGAAAGCCAGGTCGGCCGCAAAGCGCGGGTCGGGCTCGACCGGGTGATGGGTTACAGGGTCGAGGGCATTGTAGATCGGCGCGCAACGCGCCGCGCCGAAACTCTCGTACGCATCTACGACCGGCGGCCCGCCGCCATAAGTCAAAACGAGGTCGAGCGAGCCGAGAGCGCGCCGAACCGGATGGTCGCCAGAACGCCGCATCTCATTCAAGGTTGCCGCGGCATCCACGTCCCAGAAAATCTTGAGGGCATGGGGATTCGCATGCTCGATGATTCCGGCGAGCAGCTCGTCGTCGAACACGCCGACGCCGCTTGCCTTCACGACCACATCAGCGGCCGCCGCTTCGGCGAGCACATTACGCACACCCTCTGCCGTTGCCGGATACACAACCGAGCACGCCCACGGCTGAGGATCCATGTCGCGATGCTGCTGCCGGTCGTACGCATCCGGCTCGTAGAAACTGATCTCGTAACCGCGCGCGGCGAGATCGCGCAGGAGCCCGCGGTAATAAGTAGCAGCACCGTTCCACCAGGACGACAAAAGGCTCGATCCGTAGAAGGCGACCTTCATGCGGCGCTCTCCAAGACGGGTTCACGAAGCTGCTCCATGACATGCAGCAATTCGTCAACGCGATGCGCGCAGGTGTGACGAGTACGGATCGTCTCGAGTCCGCTGCGGACGAGCGAGGCGCGCAGCTCAGGATCATTCTTCAGCGCGGTCAGTGCACGCGTCATCTCGGCACCGCTGCGCACCATCAGGAAATCGTCGCCGGTGCGGAACAGCTGTTCGCAATCGTCCCATGGTGCTGACACGAGCGGAATCCCGCAGGCGAGCGCCTCGAACATTCGGATTGTCGGAATTCCCGGCAATATATGCGTGTAGAAGCGACGCGGAACGTGCACGGTCGCAAGGTGCCGCGAGAAGGCCTCCGGCACCGCCGTGTTCGGTATCCAGCCGTGGTATTGCGCGCCGAATGCATCGAGGGCTCGCTTGGCTTCATCCGGATAGCGAACGCCGAAAATGTCGAGCGGCAGGTCCGCTTCGCATGCGGGTCTCAGCAGGAAGCTGACGAGTTCCTCACCGCGCTCACCGTCGCCCCAATTGCCGATCCAGACGAGGCCGCTTCGGCGGGTCTCTTCGTCAGGCGGATGAAAACGCCGGACGTCGGCCGCTTCGTGCCAGACGAACACGCGGTCTCCCCAGCCCCATTGATCGTAGACGCGCGCGAGCGCCGCTCCGAACGCGAGCACGCCGTCATAATAGTCGAGCTCGCACTCGCGCATCTG
>CBHTSV010000056.1:0-8408 GCA_966095215.1 uncultured Sphingomonas sp.
GGCAAAGGCCTGGCCGGCCCGCAGCCCCGCTGCCATGTCGGACGCGAGGCGGGCACCGTTCTGAATTCGCAGCAGCTCTGCGATCAGGACCGCAAGGCGCCCGGCGTGCAATTCGTAATGCGGCTCCGCCTTCGCTTGCCCCGCCGAGATGCGCGGAGTGCCCTTTTCGGTCAGCACCACCTTGCGCAGCTCGGTCAGGGCCGCTGCCCGCTCGATCGGCGTCAGCGCGAGCCAATTGTCGATGGTCTCGGCGTGCCCGAGGCCGGTCTGCGTGCCCCATTTGCGGTTCGCGTCCGCGACGGCCCGGAGGAGATCGCAATCGAAACCCCCGTCGCCGCAATTGCGGGCGATATGTTCCTCTACCGATCCTTCCGGCAGGCCCATGAGCTTGTGGATCCTGGTTGCGATCGTATCGGCGGGTCCGAGCGACGCCATGGCCTCAGACCGGTTTGCGCAGGCCTGGAGATATTCGACCGCACCCGCTTCGCCGAGACGCAGGCTGAGCGTCTGCACGTCCCGGATCAGTTGCGCGTCGCCTGCCGCCTCGGCATGGGTCATGAGGTCGGCCAGCGTCCTGCGCACCAGCTCCTGTTCCGCGCGGCCCTCGATTGGCTGGAACCCCGGAGTAATGCCTGCCTCCGCGGGGAAAGCAGCAAGCAGCGACTGGGCAAAGGCGTGGATCGTCTGGATCTTCAGTCCGCCCGGGCAATCGAGCACCTTCGCGAACAGCTTTCGCGCGCGTTCGCGTGCCGGCGGACTTGTCTCCTCGCCGAGCGCATCGAGATCCCTCGCAAGCTCGCTATCCTTGAGCCGGACCCAGGCGGCGAGCCGAGCGCCGATCCTGTTGGCCATTTCCGCGGCTGCCGCCTTGGTAAAGGTGAGGCAGAGAATCGATTCAGGCCTGGCGCCGCGCAGCAACAGGCGAAGCACCCTCGCCGTGAGGACCTGCGTTTTGCCGGTTCCCGCGGACGCCGACAGAGAAGCGTCGGCGCGTGGATCGGCGGCCAGCGCCTGCTCATCCTTGAGCGGCGGAAGCGTCTTGAACCGAGCGCTCATGCGGCTTCCCAACCTGCGCTGAAGCCCATAGAGAAACGCGCATGAGCGACCGCGACATTGAAAAAGCCAATGAGGAACGCAGGGCCAAACTGGTGAAGGCCGGGGTGGCCGTCGGCATCGGCTCGGCGGCTATCGTCGCCGCCTTGCTCTATGCGTCGACCATCAAGAAGAAGCCGAAGAACCGGCCCTAGGCGCCTCATTTGCGGCCGTACCATTCTTCGAGCCGCATCAGCTGGTCATAGTCGCCGTAGGGCGCATATGCCGGGTTCAGCTTGGCCGTGAACGGCTCGCTGCCGGTGAGCCATTTCTGCGCGGCTTCCGCGAAATTAGCGTACGCATGAGCAAGGAACTCCCCCTCGCCCATGTCCTTGTCGGGCCGCATCAGTCGTCCGAAGGTGCCGCGATAGCGCGCGAGGGACCAGTATTCGAAAGCTTCCGGATCGCCTGAGACTCCATCGAAGCCGCCCGCACGGCCGATCAGCCCCAGCAGGCCCAGCTGCAGCGCGAAGCCCGCGTCGACCGCCTTTTGGCTCGGCGGCTTGCCGGTCTTGTAGTCGATGATGGCGAGGCCGTCGTCGGCCAGCCGATCGATTCGGTCCGCCCGGCCGTGGACCGTCACTCCGGCGATTGGCGCTTCACCCTTGATCTCGGCAGTGAGCGGACGGCGGCCCTTCTCGCGGTTCTCGCGCTCAAGATTGGCGATCCAGTCAATCGCCTCGAGCAGCCGCGGCGCCCATAACGCTCGAAGCATGGGATGGATCGCCTCGTTGCGAAGCAGCTCCTCCGCTCGCGCACGAAGCTTGTCCGGGTCGCAATCGTCCTGCTCCAACCAGTGCTGGAGCACTTCATGGACTGCGGTCCCCTTCCACTTCGCCGTGTGATCCGCATCGACTGGATCGAGCACGTTCAAATCAAGAATCGACCGCGCGTAGAAAGCAAAGGGATCGGCTTTCAGGCGGTCCACCGACGTGACGGAGATGCGCTCCGGCCTTTGCTCCGCAGGCGGGCATGGCGCAGGGCGGTCAACTGGCTCAGCAGGTCCGGGATCGTCGAGGATCCGCGTCAGCCGCTCCAGTCGGGTGTGGTGCGGAAGCCCGCTCGTGATCGCGTCGAGCCTTAGCCAGAAGCGCGAGGCGATGGTCGGCGATCGACTGTCCCGGCGCGCTCGCGTGATCAGCACTTCGGGTGCACCGAGCGCGCTCGCGAAATCGTGCGCCGACAGCCCGATGCGATATTCGAGGCTCGGCATGCCCAGCTCACGCCGAATTCGCGGCGGCAGCCATGGGTCGGGGGTGGGAAGTGCCGGCCAGACGCCTTCGTTCAGCCCGCCCAGGACAACAAGGTCGGCTTGCTGAAGCCGTGCTTCGAGCAAACCCCAGATGAATATCCGCGGATGCCCGCCATAAGGCGGCCGGACCGCGCGCTCGTCCAGCAGCCGGCGAAGCAGTGCCAGCGCATCTTCGGCCGTGACCGTCAGCGCTGCAGCCGCCGCCGAAGTCTGGATCTCCGCGAGTAGCTCCGCGGCCATTCTCCCGGCGGGACCGCGCCATGCCGCATCGCCGGCCAGCGCCTGTGCAGCGGCCGAAAGTGCTTTCGCGAGCTCAGCGAGTGCGATGGGTTTCGCGAGCAGCCCATCAAGCGAAGCAACGCGCGCTCGCACGTTCCGCCACTCGCGGTTTGCTCCTCCTTCGAAATGCACATCGAGACCGGCAAGGCCGGCGGGCGGTCTCGGCCCGCGCAGCTTCACGTCGAGCAGGCGAACGGCTTCCAGCCAGGCGAGCCTCTCCTCACCCTCGCCGCCCACCAAGGGATGCTTGGCGAGTGCCAGCAGCGGCACGGGTGCGAGCTCTTCCGCCGCGACGGATGCGATGCCGAGCAGCAGAGTGCCCGCCGGCGTTTGCGAAAGCGGCATTCCGGCGCTGTCGTCGGCGGCGATGCCCCAGCGCTTCAGGAGCGCGGAGACGCGGTTCGCCAGCTGCCGGTCCGGCGTGACCAGCGCGACCGTTTTTCCCGGGATCTCCAGAGCCTCACGCAGGGCGAGCGCAATTGCCTGGGCTTCGGAGGCAGCGTCGGGGAGCTCGGCGACTCGTACACCGCTCAGGCGGCGCTCGGCCGGTCTCAAGTGCTGCCATTTGTGCGAGTAATCCGGGGCCGCCATTGCGTTGGCGACCGCTTGCGCGCGTATCGGCGACGAGGCCGAACGGCCGCCGTACCGCCACCGCTGCACCTCGCCTCGAGCCACTCCCATGCGGTCGAGCAGGAGCTTCAGATGATATTGCGGATGCGCCGGATCGCCGTTGCCAGCCTCGTTCGGACCAAGCGCGTCCCATTCCTCGTCCGGCATCACGTTCGACAGGGACAGGCCAGGCAATACGACCATGCCGCCTTCCATTCGCGCCACCTGTGCGAGCACAGTCGCCACTGCCGGCGCGGCGGTGGTTATGCCCGCAGCGACGGTGAAGCTCTCCGGCGGCCTATGCGCCCATCGTTCGGCAAGCCGGTGCAGCAGCATGTTGCGCCGCTGCGCGAGATCGATACGCCCGCGCTCGCCGAGCAGCGCCGGCCATGCCTCGAAGATGACCTGCAGCCGGGCGAGCGAATGCTCCCAATGCTTCGCAATATCTCCGGCTCCGGCGACGGCGTCCCGCAATCGTGCCGGATCGATCTCCTCCACCACGAGCGCGTCGAGTGTTCGCGAAAGGTCCGACGCGAGCCGCAGCGCCTCGGCAGCACTCTCCCTGCTCCCGCGAAGGATCGAGGCGAGCGTCAACAGCCGTTCCAGCGGATCGATCGCGGGCGGAACAGGTGGCCCGCCATCGATCGGGTCAAGCGCTCCGCCGATCCGCTCGTCGATTTCGGGATCGCCGATCGGAATGAGCCGCGGGAGCAGCAATCCGCTTCCGCTCACCCGCACGAACGCTTCAGTCATCGACCGGACAGCGCGATTGCTGGGGAGCAGGATGCGCCCCTGTGCGAGGCCAAGCGGCTCCTTGCCGAACTGCCGGATCAGACCTTCCGCGAGCGCATCGGCGAACGAGCGATGGGCGGGTATCGTGAAGACGGCGGGGCGCAGCGGCCCTTCACGCATTCTCGAGCGTCGCTTCCGTCATGGTGATCGACCTGGGCGTGCCGACGTCGAACCACAAGCCCTGGTGCACCGCACCGAAGCAACGCCCCTCCTCGATCGCCCGGTTCCACAGGACGTTGGTCGAGAATGGCCCTTCGGGCGCTTCGCGAAGCAGGCGTTTGGAGATCATCTGGATGCCAGTGAAGACGAAAGGCGCGACGTGGCTTTTCTCCCGCCGGCGGAGCCTGCCCGTCCGGTCCATATGAAAGTCACCCATGCCCTTATGATTCTCCGCGCGGGCGAGCGGCACGAGGAGAAGCAGCGCATCCATCTTCCTGTCGTCCCAGTGCGATGCGAGCAGCTTCAGCGTGTCCGCCGGTCCGTCGATCCACAAATTGTCGCTGTTGATGGCGAGAAACGGATCGCTGTCGATCAGAGGCTCGGCCCGGACAAGGCCGCCACCGGTTTCCATCAGCAATTTGCGCTCGTCGGAAATGGCAATCTCGAGGCCGTGCGGACGCGTCGCGAGATGAGCTTCAACGGCATCGGCCAGATAGTGAACGTTGACGACAGCTTTCTTCACTCCGGCGGCCTTCAATCGCTCGAGCACATGGTCGAGCAGCGATTGGCCCGCGACCTCGATCAACGGCTTGGGCTTGGTCGCGGTCAGCGGGCGCATGCGCTTGCCGAGGCCGGCGGCCATGATCATCGCGGTGCGCGGAACTTCGGCGGGGACCTCGGCGCGAAGCCGGAGCGCTCTCTTCGCCTGGCTCACGCCGCCTCTTTCCACGGTTCGCGGCGGTGCTCGGGCGGGACATTCGCGTCGAACCAGTCGCGGACAGGCGTGAGATGCGGCTGCTCAAGGTCACGCTCGAGCAGGCCCCACATCCGCGGCTGGAAGCGACGGTAATGCGGCTTGTTGTCGCGCTTCCACAGGCGCGTGAACACTCCGAGAATGCGCGTGTTGCGCTGCGCGGCGAGCGCCCAGTAGGCGCGCTCGAATGTCAGTTTGTGGCCGGTCGCCGCGACGTAACGGTCGATCATCGCCCGCTCGAGCTCCGGTGGAACATCGCGGCGAGCATCTTCGAGGACAGAGGCGAGGTCGTAGGCGGGGTGCCCGACCAGAGCATCCTGGAAATCGAGCAGTCCAAACGAGCCGACGCCCTCACGCCCGTTCACCAGCATGATGTTCTCGGCATGATAGTCGCGCAGCACCGTTACGGGGCCGAGGCCGTCATTCTCGACCGGCGCGAGCACTTCGGTCCAGGCCGCTCGGTACGCCTCCGCGTCGACTTCGAGACCGACGGCGGGGCAGTACCAGTCGGTGAAGAGCTTCAGCTCTTCCAGCCACTGCTCGAGCCCATGGACCGGCAGGCCCTCCATCGGTGGATGCCGGTGCAGCTGGACGAGCACGTCGGTGGCCAGCTCATAAAGCTCCATCTCGCGATGCGGGTCGGTGTCGAGCGTCTCGCGCAGCCGCGCGTCACCAAAGTCGCGAAGGAGCAGCAGACCCTTGTCGAGGTCGCGCGCAAGGATCTCCGGTGCGCTGAGGCCGCGGCCGATCAGCCACTCTGCGACCGCGACGAAGGGTCGCGGGTCCTCGTGCGGCGGCGGCGCCTCCATCAGCACGGCCGTTCGCTCCCCGTCCACGACGCGAAAATACCGCCGGAACGATGCATCGCCGGCAAGCGGCAGGATCTCGGCTCCCGGCCACCCGCAAGTGGCAAGGAAATCATGGGCATATGCCGGAGGAGTCATCGTGGCGGCCATCGTCCCTCCCATGACGGGGGGACCTGTGCTGTCAAGATTCTGTCGCCATCCTGACCGAAGTCGAGCGACAGCGCGAGCGCAGCGGGCCAGGCATTGGCGCCTGCCCGTTCCGGCCATTCGACAAGCAGAACCGCGTGAGCTGCCGCGTCGAGCCCCAGCTCCTCCAGCTCCGACGGCTCCTCGATCCGATAAAGATCAACATGCCACACCGGCGGGTTCAGCTCCTCATATGGCTGAACGATCGCGAAGCTTGGGCTCGGCACTTCGTCTTCGTGACCCAGTGCTGCAAGGAACCCTCGCGCCAGCGCCGTCTTTCCGACGCCAAGGGGTCCCGAAAGCGTGATGACGTCGCCGGCACGCGCCCTCGCCGCGAGGTTTGCGCCGAGCTGCGTCGTTGCCGCTTCGTCCTCCAGGATCACGGCTTCGAACCGCGCGGGATGGAAAGAGTGACCGTCGTCCCCTTGCCCTTCTTCGATTCGAGCTCGACCGTTCCGCCGTGCGCTTCGATGAACTGGCGCGTCAGCGGCAATCCAAGGCCCAGCGCCGCCTCGCCGCGAACCCCCGCCTCCTCGACGCGGGCGAACCGGTCGAAAACGAGGGGAAGGTCAGCCTTCGCGATGCCTGGGCCATTGTCGCTGACCCGGATGATCGCCTTGTCCGCATCCCCTTCCGCCTTCAGCGTGATTCGGCCTTTCCGGTCGGTGTAGGCGAGCGCGTTCTGGAGCACGTGCTCGACGGATTCGCGCAACCGCCGCGCGTCGCCAAAGACGAAACCCGCGCTAGGATCTATTTCCGCCTCCAGCTTCTGCGTTTTCTCCGCGGCGCGACCCTTTGCCGTCTCGACCGCCGCCCTGCACAGGCCTGCGATATCGACCCTCTCGATCTCCAGCGCGACCGGCCGGGTATCGCCGGTGGTCAGGTCGAGGACATCGTCAACGAGCTTCGACAGCCGGCCCACGGCCTCGAGAATCGCGGCGATATAGTCGTTCGCCTTTGGCGTTAGCTTTCCCGCATATCCCGCTGAAAGCATTTCGGAAAAGCCGCCGATCGACGTGAGCGGTGTCCTCAGCTCATAGCTCATGTTGGCAACGAAGTCGGTCTTCACCCGATCGGCTTCCTCCAGCGCCTTCGCCCGCTCGCGAAGCGCCGCCTCGATGCGGGTGGAGTCCGTCACGTCCACCATCGTGAAGAGCGCGTTGCCGTCGGGGAGCGGAACTGCCGCGAACTGGAAATGGCGGCCGTCCGTCATCGAGATCCGCCCGTCCGCGGATTTGCGCTCGTTCGTGGTCTGACGGACCATTTCGCGGATTTGGGCGGCCGTGGTCGGATTGACGAGCTTGCGAGCCATTGCCGGAACGAGCTCGTCGACGCGCGGGTGCGTCGTCAGCCAATCCTCGTCAAGCTCCCAATCCTCGCGGAACCGTCGGTTCCACAGGTACAGCCGGCCGTCGCTCGCGAAGACGCTGACGGATTCATAGAGATTGTCGAAGATCGCCGCCCGCACGCGCAGCAACGTGTCCCGCGCCGAGGCGAGGCGCAGCTGTTCGGTGCGATCTTCCAGGATGAGCCGCAACCCTCCGTCGGGAAGCGGCTGCGCGACGACCCGCAAGTGATCGCCATTGGGCAGCATCCATTCTTCCTCGATCACCTCTTCGGGGCTGGAGAACCAGCTTCGGCGCTCCTCTTTCCATTGCGGGAAGTCCCGCGTTTCCGGCAGCCGCTGCTTGTCGCGCATCCGCTCGATCACGCGATCGAACTCGGGCTCCTCGGCCAGCCAATCAGGATCGAGCTGCGCCATGACCGCAAAGGGCCGGTTGAAGAAGCTCAGATTACGATCCGAATCGAACTGGGCCGTGCCCGCGGTCATCCGGTCGGCGAGCTCGCGCTGCGATTCGACGTGACGCGAAAGCTCCGTGCGGGCGTCCTCCAGATCCTGGACATCGATCGCGAAGCCGGCGACGGCTCCGGTCGAAAGCGGCACGTTGACGATCCGGAGCATTCGCCGTTCGCCGCGGATGATTGCCGGCTGCATCCGGGAGACGATGCGCCCGCCGTCTTGCGCGCTTCGCGCCATGGCGATGGCGCTGTCCTCGCCCGCAGCGTCAATCAGCTCGGAGCCCCGGGAGATTACGTCCGCGGCGTCCCTGCCCTCGACAGCGTCGACGAAGGCGTGGTTCACGAGCCCGAGCTTCAGGTCTGGCCCCCGGTACCACATTGGAAATGGCGCAGCCTCGATCAGGTGAGTCAGGGAATCGAGCGCGCCTTCCGTCTGGCGGAGGCGGAGAGCAAGATTTGCCCGATCTTCCTCGCTAGCGCTGGTGTCGAAGAACCAGAGGAGCAGAGTGCCCGGCGATTGCATGTTGGGCGCAGGCCCGCCGCGAACCTCGAAGACGCGGGAAGAGCCGTTCGCCCGAACCTTGCGCGCGACCTTGCCGCCGGAGATCCGCGCGGTTCCTATGTCCTCTTTGAGCGCGACCAGGTCGTCGGGCGCGATCCCGCTGTCGTTGCCGACCAT
>CBHTSV010000057.1:0-3747 GCA_966095215.1 uncultured Sphingomonas sp.
CCCAAGGGTACGCGTGGAAGCCAACTCGACAGCTTCGCCCGCCGGCCCTTGTGGGAAGCGGGCCTCGACTATGCTCATGGCACCGGCCACGGCGTCGGCAGCTTTCTCGCGGTGCACGAAGGGCCGCAGCGCATTTCGCCGGTAGGAAGCTCACAGAGCGGAGGCGACGAGCCGCTGCTTCCGGGCATGATCATCTCGAACGAACCCGGCTACTACAAGACCGGCGAATACGGCATCCGCATCGAGAATCTGGTGCTCGTCGTCGAGCGCAAGGTCGAAGGCGCGGAGAAGGAGATGCTCGGTTTCGAGACCCTGACCTTCGCGCCGATCGACCGCCGGCTGATCGACGTGGAGATGCTGGAGCCGGAGGAGCTGATCTGGCTCAACTGCTACCACGCCCATGTGGCGGCGCGGATCGGGCCGAAGCTGTCCGGCGCGGATCTCGAATGGCTTCAGGCGGCTTGCGCGCCGATCGAGGCTCCGGCCGCGTGAGGGGCAAGTCCCTCTACGATTATCCGATTCACCTCGGCCGGGGCGCCCGCGCCGTCGAGGAGCCGCAGTTCACCGGTCCCGAATGGTACGAGGCCTATGGCGTGCGCCACGCCGACGACATGGACGAGGGCCGCATGGTCAGCCTGTTCCGCTTCGAAGAGCCGTGGACGAGCTGGGAGATGCACCCGGCGGGCGACGAGGTGGTCTGCTGCCTCCAGGGGCAGATGACCCTGCACCAGGACCTCCCCGACGGAACCAAGCAGTCGCACGACCTCGGCCCGGGCGAATATGCGATCAACCCCGCGGGTGCCTGGCACACGGCGGATGCCGATGGGCCCGTCGTGGCGCTGTTCATCACCGCCGGCAAAGACACGACGCACAAGCCGCGCTGATATGTTGTTCAGCCTCGCTTCGCTCGGATTTCCGGCTTCACCAGTCCCCCGGACTGGCTGCAGGCGGAAATGGTGCTGCCGGTGAGGATTGAACTCACGACCTCAGCCTTACCAAGGATGCGCTCTACCACTGAGCTACGGCAGCACTTTAAGCGGAGTGGCGCGCCTATGACGGCGGGCTCTGCGCGTCAAGGGACGGGCGCCGAGCGGATGTGGTTGGCATGACTGGGAAAGACAAGGAGCGCGACGAAAGGCTCGCAGCCGCGCTTCGCGAGAATCTAAGGAAGCGAAAGGCACAGGCGAGAAACTTGGCGAAAGACGAACGCAGCGGCGCAAAGCCCACCAACTCTTCACATTGACGCTCCACGCTGCCGCCGCCATTCGCCCGCCATGCATTTCGTCTCCGACAATGCCGCCGCGGCGCATCCCAAGGTGCTGGAGGCGATCGCCGCGTCGAACCGCCTCGATGCGCCGTATGACGGGGACCAGTGGAGCCGGCGCCTCGACGCGGCATTCTCGGAGCTGTTCGAGACCGACGTCCGCGCACTCTGGGTGAGCACCGGCACGGCGGCCAATTGCCTCGCATTGGCCGCGCTCTGCCCATCCTATCGCGGCATCATCTGCCATCGCGACGCTCACATCGAGGTCGACGAGGCTGGTGCCCCGGGCTTCTTCACCGGCGGCGCAAAGCTGATCCTGCTCGAGGGTCCCGGCGCCAAGATCACCGCGGAGGCGGTGGACTCGGCGATCGATGGAATCCGCAAGGACGTGCATCAGGTCCAGCCCGCCGCCATCTCGATAACCAACGCCACCGAATATGGCCTCGTCTATCGCGCCAATGAGATTGCTGCGCTCGGCAGGCTGGCAAAGGAGCGCGGCCTTGCGTTCCACATGGACGGCGCGCGGTTCGCCAATGCCCTGGTGACCACCGGCGAAAGTCCCGCGGACGTCACGTGGAGGGCGGGCGTCGATACGCTGTCGTTCGGCTTCACCAAGAATGGCGGCCTCAACGCCGAGGCGCTGATCCTCTTCCGGACCGAGCTGGCCGACGAGGTAGAAATCCGCCGCAAGCGCGCCGGGCACCTGCTGTCGAAAGGCCGGATGCTCGCGGCGCAGATTCTGGCGATGCTCGACGGCGACCTATGGCTGGAGAATGCGCGCTCGGCGAATGCGGCCGCACAGGCGCTTGCAACGGCAGCGGACGAGCGCCTGGTCTATCCCGTCGAGGCCAACGAGATTTTCCTCAAGGCGACCGATGAGGAAGCGGCACGACTTCGCGCTCAGGGCTTCGATTTCTACGAGTGGGGCCCGGGCCAGATCCGGCTCGTGACCAGCTGGGACCAGGATCCAAGCGGCGTCGAGAAGCTCGCGGCCGCGATCGCGGCCTTGTGAAGGACCGCGTCGACCTTTCGGTCGCAAGTCCCTTCGCCATCTTCACCGCCATCTGGGGCTCGACGTGGATCGTGATCCGCGGTCAGCTCGGGGTCGTCCCGCCGCAATGGTCGGTGACTTACCGTTTCGTGATTGCCGCGGTCGCCATGGCAGTCGTCGCCGCGGCGAAGGGTGACAGTCTGCGGCTCGGACGCAAGGGCCTGATCGCCGCAGGCTTCCTCGGCCTCACACAGTTCTGCATCAACTTTAACGCCGTTTATCTCGCCGAGCGCCACATCACGTCCGGCGTCGTTGCGACCGTCTTCGCGCTGCTGCTGATCCCGAGCAGCCTGCTCGGCTGGGCCTTGCTCGACCATCGACCGACACGGCGTTTCGTCTGGAGCTCGCTGGTCGCGGTCAGCGGCATCGTCCTCCTCTTCGTCCACGAGCTTCGCGCACATCAGGCAAGCGCCGGCCAAGTCGTCGCAGGCATCGGACTGACCTTTTTCGGCATGCTCGGCGCTTCGCTAGCGAACGTCGTTCAGGCCCGCCCGGAGATCCGGCGTTTCCCGCTCTTTTCGATGCTTGCCTGGTCGATGGCGGCGGGCGCGCTCATCGACGGCGCCATTGCCTTCGCCATGACCGGTCCGCCAGTCTTCGATGCCCGGCCCGGCTACTGGGCGGGTCTTCTTTATCTCGCCACCCTAGCCTCCGTGCTGACCTTCAGCCTCTATTATCCGGTCGTGCGGAAGATCGGCCCGGCCAAGGCAGCTTATTCGAGCGTGATCATCCCGATCATCGCCATGGGCTTCTCGACCTGGCTCGAGGACTATCGTTGGACTGTGCTGACGATCGCCGGGGCGGCCCTGGCGCTAGGCGGCATGCTCGGCGCGCTCAGCCGCGGCCGGCCCGCGGTAGCCGCCCCCGACGCGGCGTAGAAGCTCTCATCGCTTGTTGTCGGCCAGATACTGCTCCCTGCTGATCGCGTGGATCGCGCTGACGGGGCAGACTTGCGTGCGCGTGGGATCAGGTACGATCAGCTCGGCGTCATAGCCTTCGCAGATGAATGTCCCGCCCCCGCGCGCCCGGATGCCGATGCGCTGCGACCAGTCGATGTCGGGGCAGCCCCCTCCGAGCTCGAGCCGGAAATAGCGGCTCGTTCCGACCTTGATGTCGGCATTTCGGTCCACGGTGCCGGTGAAGCCGGAAACCTCGCGCGGCGTGAAGCACTGGCGAGTGCCCATCGCATGGACGGCAGCGCCCTGTCCCGGTTGCGCAGCGCAGCCCGCGATTCCGGTACAGCCGATGAAGAGCAGGAAGAGCGGTGAAAATCGACTCATGACGACTCTCCAGCCCCTGCAGCAGGGGCTCTATATCATCGCGAAGCGAAAGTCGTGGCCCGTCAATCAAGTCCTGACGGCGGAGATATCGCTGATCGGGCACCGGTTGCTGGTGGCCAAATTCGGCACGATCAGCACGTCATCCTTGCCCT
>CBHTSV010000058.1:0-7644 GCA_966095215.1 uncultured Sphingomonas sp.
TGCGCAGGCCGGGGGGGTGGTTTCGAGTTGGTGCGGCGCGTGGGTCGTTCGGGCCGCATGCGCCCGGCCCAGCGGCGTCGAAACCGACCCGGGCGCCGACGTCGGCGACGTGCCGGCGTTCGATCTGACCGTGACATTCGGGGCTCTGAAGCCCGCGCATCGCCTTGGCCCGGCGATGCACAAATGCGGGCGCGTGGTCCTGGCCGACATCGGCATCGCGGCCGAGACGTCATGGCACGAGATCGGACCACCGCAGCTGCCGCCGCTCGACCCGGCCGGGAACAAGTACAGCCGCGGCCTCGTCTCGATCCTGACGGGGCAGATGCCCGGGGCGGCGGCGCTCGCCGCGAAAGCCGCAGCGAGATCGGGCGCAGGAACCGTGCGGCTCTACGCCGATGAGATGGTCGCGAATGTCCCCGCCGCGGTCGTGCAGGGAAAGAAGTGGAAGATCGAGGATCAGAAGCGCGCGGCCTTGCTGATCGGTCCGGGCCTGGGGCGCGACAGCGGACCTCCGAAGCTTCTGAACGAAGTGCTAGAATCCGGACGGCCCGTAGTCGTCGACGCGGACGCCCTGCGCCTGGTGACGCCCGAGCAGCTCTCTTCGCTCAAGCCGGAGCAGCCGCCTGTGCTGACGCCCCACAGCGGCGAGTTCGAGCATCTCTTCGGAAAAATCGGCGGGTCGAAAGCCGACCAGGCGATTGACGCGGCCCGGCGAGCGAATGCCGTGGTGATCTACAAGGGGCCCGACACGATCGTCGCCGAGCCGGGCGGGCGAGCCGCCTTTGCGCCGCCCGCGCCGGCATGGCTGGCGAGCGCAGGCAGCGGCGACGTGCTGGCAGGGCTCGCCGCGGCGATCCTGTCGCGCGGCTTGCCGGCGTTCGAAGCGGCCTGCGCTGCGGTATGGCTTCATGGCCGTGCGGGGGATCTCGCCGGCCCGCAGATGATTGCGGACGACCTCGCCGAAGCGATTCCCCAAGCGCTTGCCCTCCTCGAATGAACGAGCTGATCGTCCGCATAGCGGCGCGCGGCGACGGAGTGACGGCAAGCGGCCGTCATGTGCCGTTCGGAGTTCCGGGCGACGCCGTGCTCGATGACGGAGCGCTCGCCTTCGGCGCGCATCACCAGGAGCCGCCCTGCCGGCACTTCCCGCAATGCGGCGGCTGCCAGCTCCAGCATGCCGCCGACGACGCCTATCGCGGCTACCTCGTCTCGCGGGTCGAGACCGCTCTGGCGCAACACGAGCTTTCGGGCGAGATCCGAGAGCCGCATCTTTCACCGCCCAAAAGCAGGCGGAGGGCAACGCTTCGCGCCCTGAAAGTCGGGCAGGGCGCCGTGATCGGCTTCAATGCCGAAAAGTCGCACCGGATCGTCAACATGCACGAATGCCATATTCTTCGGCCCGAGCTGTTCGCGCTGATCGACCCGCTGCGGCGCCTCCTTGGCGACCTTTTGCAGCCCAGGCGCTCAGCGGAAGTGCAGCTGAACCTCGTCGATCAGGGCGCGGACGTGTTGCTGAAGGGAATCGACGCGCACGGTTTGGACGCGATTGAAGCCCTGACTGCCTTCGGGGCTGAGCACCGCCTTGCGCGATTGGGCATCGACCAGGGCCTTGGGCCGGAGACGATCTACGAGCCTGAACCGGCGACGATCTCGCTCGCGGGCAAGCACGTCGGCTTCCCCGTCGGTGGGTTCCTTCAGGCGACCGAGGATGGCGAGGCGGCGCTGGTTGAAGCGGTTCGCGAGGCAAGCTCGGGAGCAACGAGGATCGCCGACCTGTTCGCCGGGCTCGGCACCTTCGCTCTGGCGGTGCGCGCCGCTTATGCCGCTGAAGCTTGGCGCGACGCCGCTACGGCGCTCAGGCGGGCGGCTCCGGCTATGCAAGTCGAGCATCGAGACTTGTACCGCCGGCCGCTCGACGCCGCAGAGCTGGCGAAGTTCGATGCAGTGATCCTCGATCCGCCGCGCGCCGGGGCGGAAGAGCAAGCCGGGCGGCTGGCAGGCTCGTCAGTGGCGAAAATCGCCTATGTCAGCTGCAATCCGGCGACGTTCGCCCGTGACGCCGCGGCGCTCGTGGGCGCGGGCTACAAGCTCGAATGGGTGAAGCCCGTCGGCCAGTTTCGCTGGTCCACCCACGTCGAACTCGCCGCCTGCTTCAGCCGTGGTGGATGAAATAGATCGCGGCGTGGACGGTCAGGCCGATCAGGCATAGCGAGCTAAGCGTGAACACGATGAAGCGCGGGATGACGATGTTGACGGTCGCCTGGATGAGGCTGTGCACGACCCGCAGCGCCACATAGGCCCATGCGAGATAGACGTTGATCGGGTGGTCGAAGCCCATCAGGACCAGCGCGAGCACGATGGCGTAAAAGATCGTCGGCTGCTCCATCAGATGGGAATAATTGTGCGCGGGCCAATTGGCCTCGGCTGGGATGATGCCGTCGAGGCCGCGAGTGCCCCGCATGCCCCTGGCGCTGATCCCTGCCCGGCGCATCGCGCCGATCCGGGCGACGTACAGCCAGACGTACATGACGAGCGACCAGGCGACGAGCGCGACGACCGGACCGAGCAGCGGACTTGGATGCATGAGTATCCCCCTTCGTCACCCCGGACTTGATCCGGGGTCCACCTTCTTTAGCTGTAAAACAGAAAAGGTGGATTCCCGCTTCCGCGGGAATGATGATTGGGGAAGTCGTGCTGGGAAACGCACGCGACAAGCCGTCGCTGACGGGCAAACAAATCGCGGCGGTCGCTGCAGGCAACGCCCTCGAATTCTACGATTTCGTGACCTACAGCTTCTTCGCGGTCCAAATCGGGCGAACCCTGTTTCCGGGTGACGCCTCGCAATCGCTGATCCTCTCGCTCGCTACCTTCGGAGTCGGCTTTGTCAGCCGCCCGCTCGGCGGTCTGATCATCGGGCGGATGGCGGACAGGCGCGGCCGCAAACCGGCAATGATCTTGTCGTTCACGCTGATGGGCGTGGGGATTGTCGGGCTTGCATTGACGCCCTCCTACGCGGTCGCCGGCGTGGCGGCCTCGGTTCTGGCCGTCCTGTTCAGGCTCATCCAGGGCTTCGCGCTGGGCGGGGAGGTCGGGCCAAACGCCGCTTTCCTGATGGAAGCGGCGCCGCCGGATCGGCGCGGTTTCTATTTGTCGATCCACTTGGCGACCGCGGATGCAGCCGTGCTCGTTGCCGGCATCGTCGGCCTATCGCTGTCGTCGCTCATGAGCGCGCCGATGCTCGACGCGTGGGTCTGGCGCATCGCTTTCCTCATCGGCGCATCGATCGTTCCCTTCGGCCTCGCGCTTCGCCGGACGCTCGAGGAAACGCTGCCGGAGGAAGCGAAGGCGCCGGCTCCGGCCGGCAGCCTGCGTCCCTTGCTGATCACCGCAGCCGCCGGGATGCTGATCCTCGGCGCGGGCACCATCAGCAATTACACGCTGGCTTACCTCACCACCTACGCGCAGGACACGCTGCACATGGCGGTGCGCTCGGCCTTCGGCGCAACTGTCGTGCTCGGACTGGTCAGTGCTTTGGCTGACCTTGCCACCGGCTCGCTTGTCGACCGGCATGGGCCGAAGCGGGTCCTCGCCGCGCCCTGGATCGCGTTGATCCTTCTTGCGGTGCCGACCTTCTATTTCCTCGACGCGACAAGGACCTCCGAAGCGCTGTTCGGTGCGACGGCGCTGCTCACTCTCCTGCACATCTTTGGCTCGTCCGCCGCGATCCTGCTGTTCATCCAGGCGCTGCCGGCACGAGTGCGCGCCGGCTCGCTCAGCCTCGTTTATGCTCTCGCAATCGCGATCTTCGGCGGAAGCACCCAAGTAGTCCTGAAGCTGCTGATTCGCTGGACCGGTAACCCGGTGGCGCCGGGGTGGTACATGGTCGCGGCCGTGGCGACAGGTCTGGTCGGCGCGCTCCTGATCCGCGAGCCGCCACGACCCGCGCGAACTTAGTCAAAGAGCTTCGAGAACCGCCGCTTCTCGCGGTTGCGCCAAGCGCCGCGGTGGTATGCGTCCGATGCCAGGAGCGGCAGAACCGACGTCGCCTCGGCGAAGACCATCTGCTCCATCGCGGTCGAGACCTTGCCCCAGCTTGCAGCCTCCTGGAGCGTCGAGGAGGAGCAGGCGCCGTCGCGCACGTCGGCTACCGTGATCTGCACCGCGTACTTGTGCACCTCGACGTCGTCGTGGCCGAGGATCTCGGCGCAGACGACCGTGTCCTGCGTGAAGTTCTTGGGGACGCCGCCGCCGATCATCAGCAGGCCCGTCGTCCCGGCCTTGATCTTGATGTCCGTGAGCTCGCGGAAGTCCGCGATGCTGTCCATCGTCATGTAGTGGCCGCCGCGCTTCATCGCGTCGACCTGGTGCTTGACGAGCCCGAAGCCCGCGGAGCTGTCGGTGAAGGCCGGGCAGAAGATCGGCACGTCATGCTCGTAGGCGAGCTGCACGAGGCTGCCGGATTTCTTGGCGTTGCCCTCGCTTAGCCACTTGCCCATCTCGCGGATGAAGGCGCGGCTGCTGTACGGGCGTGGCTCCAGGCTGTCGGCGATCTGGCCGATCGTATGGTCGCAGTCCTGCAGCGCCTCTTCGTCGATGTAGGTGTCATAGATGCGGTCGATGTAGAGCGAGCGCAGGGTATCGTCGTCGGGGATTTCCTTGGCCTGATAGTGTTTGTGGCCAAGCGCCTCGAAGAAATCCATGTCGACGATGGTGGCCCCGGTGGCGACGATGCAGTCGACCATGTTGGAGCGGACGAGCTCGGCATAGAGGTCCATGCAGCCGCCGGCCGACGTGGAACCCGCGACCACCAGGATGATCGAGCAGGCCGGGTCGTCGAGCATCATGTTGTAGATCTTCGTGGCATTGGCGAGGTCGCGGCTGGTGAAGCTCATCTTGCCCATCGAATCGATGATCGGACGCGCGTCGAACCTGGTGATGTCGATGTGCTCGATGGGCGTCGAAAGCAGTTCCGCCTTGCGGGTGTCGTTGATCCGGTCGGTGTCCTGAACCTTGTTCAGCGTGTCGGTCGTCATCCTAACCTCGTCATTCCCGCGAAAGCGGGAATCCCGCTTCTCGCAGCTTCAAGAAAACAAGCGGGATCCCCGCGTGCGCGGGGATGACGCGATGGAAATGGCCTAGCTACAGAGCCTTGGAACGCTTGCCGACTGCTGCCGCTCCATACAGCGTCGCCATAGGCTCGTCGTCGACGATTTCCGAGCTGACCGCTCCGAAACCGTTAAAGCCGGTACGCATCGCGCAGCCATAGGCGCCGAGCATGCCGATCTCGATATAGTCGCCGGGACCGACGTCGCCGGGAAGCTCAAAGGGTCCCGCCATGCGATCGAGGTCGTCGCAGGTGGGCCCGTAGAAGCTGAAGTTCGCCGGTCGAACGCGCGAGGCTTTGTCCCGCAGAAGCCGCACCGGATAGCGCCAGCCGATGTGGGCGGCGTCGAACAGCGCGCCGTAAGCCCCATCGTTGATGTAGAGCTCGTCGCCGCGGCGCTTCTCCACGCGGACTAAGACACTCGCATATTCGGCTGAGAGCGCTCGGCCCGGCTCGCACCACAGCTCGGCCGAATAGCTGATCGGCAGTGCTTCGAAGCCGGAGTGAATGACCGCGAAATAGGTCTCGAGCGCCGGAGGCTCCATGCCAGGATAGACCGACGGGAAGCCGCCACCGACATCGACGATGTCGACCGTGACCGCGGCCTCGAGAATCGCGGCGCGAACGCGGCTCAGTGCTTCGGCATAAGCGGCGGGACTCATCGCCTGGCTGCCGACGTGGAAACAGACGCCCAGCGCGTCTGCGGCCTGGCGGGCGGCGATCAGCAGCTGCTTCATCTCATTGGGCTCAGCGCCGAACTTCGCGCCGAGACTGAGCTTGGCGTGACCGTTGTCGACGCTGATTCGGACGAGGAGGTTGAGGTCGATCGCCGCAACGCCGTCCTTCGACGTCGCGCGGACGATCTTCTCGAGCTCGTCCATCGTGTCGAGCGAGAAGGTCTTCACGCCATGCTGGAAATAGGCTTCGGCGATGGCCTCCTCGGCCTTCACCGGGTGCATGAAGCACTGCACCGCCGTGGGAAGAGTCTGCGCGATGAGGCGCACCTCGCCGATCGAAGCAACATCGTAGTGGGTGACTCCAGCATCCCACAGGATGCGCAGAAGGTCGGGAGACGGATTGGCCTTCACCGCATAGAGCGATCGGCCCGGGAACTTCTCAACGAAGAAACGGGCGGCGCGACGCGCGGCATGCGGGCGCAGCAAAGTCACCGGCTCGACCGGACGCTTCATGGCGATTGCGGCAGCCCCCCGGCTACCGGTTGGGGCGGACGCTAGCCCCAGCGCGCGATGATGCTTGTGCAACTCAAGGGACCTCCAACGGTAAGTTTCAACACTAGAGCTGCCTTGCGGTTGGAAGTCCCATGGGGCAGCGGAGGCGCGATATATGTGTAGCCCTTATTGCTGTAAAGATTCTTGAGGGTCGGGCTTAAGATTTAGCTACCGTATGTCGCTGATCTGCAACGGCTAATCGAAAAGGTGAAATATCAACCAGTTAGTGAAATCGGCTGAGCTTTCGCGTGATGACGTGGCCGAAGCCGCAGGCCGAATTGCCGGCCTCGTCGAGCGCACGCCGCTGATCGAGAGCGAAGTCAACGGCCAGCGGGTCTGGTTCAAATGCGAATGTTTGCAAACCGGAGGCGCGTTCAAGCTGAGGGGCGCGACCAACCGGCTGCTCCAACTGACGAGCGAGGAGCGGGAGCGGGGAGTCGTCGCTTTTTCCTCCGGCAACCACGCACGCGGCGTTGCTATTGCGGCGAGACGGCTTGGAATTCGGGCGGTGATCGTGATGCCGTCCGACGCTCCGCAGGTGAAGGTCGATGGAACGCGCGCCGAGGGGGCGGAGATCGTCTTCTACGACCGCTTGTCCGAGAGCCGCGAAGAGATCGCGGCGCGCATCGCCGATGAGAGTGGCGCAACTGTTGTCCCGAGCTTCGACGATCCCGCGATCGTCGCCGGGCAGGGCACGGCGGGGCTGGAGATCGTCGAACAGCTGGGGCGCACGCCGGCGCGGGTCGTGATTCCGTGCGGGGGCGGCGGCCTGGCGTCTGGAATAGCCCTGGCGGTGCCGGATGCGGAGATCGTCATCGTCGAGCCGGAGGGCTGGGACGACATGCGCCGCTCGCTGGAGCTGGGTCACATCGTGCCGGTCGGGCCAAATCCGCCCGCGACGTTCTGCGACGCGATCCAGACGCTGCGGGTGTCGCTGCTTACGTTCGGAATCCTGCAGGACCGCAACGCCGAAGCGACAGCCGTGAGCGATGCCGAGGTGACCGAGGCGATCCGCTTCGCGTGGGAGAAGCATCAGATCGTGGTCGAGCCAGGCGCGGCGGTCGGGCTGGCGGCGCTGCTGGCCAGCAGGATCGAGCCGAAGGAGGATACGGTCGTGGTGCTGTCGGGCGGGAACGTCGATCCGGCATTGCATGCGCGGATCGTGGGAGAAGCGGCCTAGGCGGCTCCGCGGGTGCGGTATTCGCCGGGTTCGACGTGCGCGGGGCTGGAGCGCTCGACCGTCTGGGTCAGCTCCTCGAGCTCGGCCGCTAGCGTCTTGAGCTCGCCGACCAGGAAGCGGCGCTCGTCGGG
>CBHTSV010000059.1:0-2331 GCA_966095215.1 uncultured Sphingomonas sp.
GGGCAGGCTCCAATAGTCCGGCGACGGTCCGCAGGATCGCGTCGATCTCGTGCGGTTCCGACAGGCGGTGACCGCCGCCCTTGAGCACATTCAGCTGGACATCGGATGAACGCAGCGAGCGCATGGTGCGAAACGCGATCTCCAGCGGGACATCCTCGTCGCGCTCGCCGTGGAGCAGCCGGACCGGGCAGTCGACCGCAATGTCACCGGCGAGAAGCTTAAGCTCCTCGCCCGACGACCAGAATGCGGCGGTCGTGACCTGCTCTCCTCCATACGGGCTCTGCCTGCGCAACGTCTCCCCGGCGCGGAGGCGCTCCTTGAGATGATGGGGGAATCCCCACTCGGTGAAGTCGGGCGCGGCGGCGATCCCGACCAGCGCCTGCACCCGCTCGGATCGAAGCAGGGCAACGTGGAGGGCGATCCAGCCGCCCATGGACGAACCGACGAGAAGGAGCGGACCCTCCGTGAGCGTGTCGATCGCAGCTAGCGCCTCGTCCAGCCAGAGCGCCATGGTGCCGTCCTCGAAGCAGCCGCCGCTGGATCCTGTGCCCGAATAATCGAAGCGCAGCATCGAAACGCCGCGCCGTTCGGCGAAGCCGTCGAGCGCGAGCGCCTTTGCGCCCTCCATGTCGGAGGCATAGCCGGGAAAGAAAACGAGTGTGGGTGAGCTGCCCGCACGCAGGCGGAAGGCGATCCGCCGCTCGGCAACGTCCAAATAAGAGAGCATTAGCCCGGCTAATCAGAAACCGGGCGCCGTGGACAGGATTTCTTTTGGCGGCTCGTCGGCCGCCGCACTCACCAGAAGGCGACGGCCAACGCCGTGCCGATCACCACTACGCTGAGGCCAATGCCGACGGTCATGGTCCGCATGGTCTCGCTGAACGAACGCTCGAACATGAAATATCTCCCCTTTTGAGCCCGGCTGGGCAGCCATCGTTATAATCTGAAAGAGACTCGAGCCCGAGGTGAAATACTGACTCTCCAATGGCTTAGGCTCGGGGCCTTGCCGACGAGGGAACGAGGAGTCACGGCGCCGGTTGACCCCTCACGCGACGGAGGCTCCCCAATGAAATATCGCAAGCTCGGCTCAAGCGACCTCGAGGTTTCCGAAATCTCGCTGGGATCGTGGCTTACCTACGGCGTTGGAGTCGAAGCCGAGAAGGCACGCGCCTGCCTCGAGGAGGCGTTCGCGCAAGGCATCAACTTCATCGACACCGCCAACATCTACGGCCGCGGCGCGGCAGAGAGCTTTCTTGGGCAAGCCCTGCACGGCCGCCCGCGCGATAGCTACATCCTGGCGACCAAGCTCTATTTTCCGATGACGGAGACCGACTTCGGCCTGTCGCGGGCGCAAGTCGAGAAGCAGCTCGACGCGTCGCTGAAGCGGCTCAGGACGGATTATGTCGATCTCTACCAATGCCACCGCTACGACAGCGGCACTCCTCTCGAAGAGACGATGGAGGCGCTGACCCGCGCTGTGGAGAGCGGCAAGACGCGCTATATTGGCTTTTCCGAATGGCCGGCGGACACGATACAGGCGTCGCTCGACCTGTCGCGGGAGCGCGGCTTCAGCAGGTTCGTGTCGAGCCAGCCGCAATATTCGCTGCTGTGGCGCGAGCCGGAGGACGAAGTGATCCCGCTCTCGGCGGCGAACGGCATTTCGCAGATCGTTTGGTCGCCGCTCGGTCAGGGCGTGCTCAGCGGTAAATACGACCCTGATGCGCCGCCGCCGCGGGACTCGCGCGCTGCGCACGAATCGATGGGCGTGTGGATGGACCGGCTGATGAAGCCCGACGTGCTCCGCGCCGTCCAGCGGCTGAAGCCGATTGCGGAGGAAGCGGGGCTGACGCTGCCGCAATTCGCTCTCGCCTGGGTGCTTCGCGAGCCGAATGTCGCTTCGGCGATCATCGGCGCGTCGCGGCCGGAACAGGTGCGGGAGAATGCCGCGGCATCCGGAGTGGTCGTCGATACGCAACTCTTTGTCCGTGCCGAAACGATCCTCGACGAGGCTCTTGGCTCCGTAGAGACCGCCTAGATCGCCTTCGAGCTGCGCCTCGACGGCGAGACGAAAATCTCCTCGATAGGAAGGTCGAACAGCTCGGCGATCCGGAAGGGCAGCGGAAGCGACGGATCGTATTTGCCTGTCTCGATCGCATTGACGCTCTGGCGCGAGACTTCGAGCCGCTCGGCAAGATCCTGCTGGCTCCAGCTGCGCGCGGCGCGGAGCTCACTCTGGCGGTTCTCCATCAGCAGCCTCACTCGCCGAGGGTGAGCTTGTTGACGACGCCGCCGATCCCCAGGCCGAAGTACCAGGCGATGACGATGTTATAG
>CBHTSV010000060.1:0-3066 GCA_966095215.1 uncultured Sphingomonas sp.
CCACGGCCTGGCGTAGGAAGGCGCGGACGAGGGTTTTCGCCAGCGCGTTGCAATCCTGGCCCGCCTCGATCAGCGCCTCGCGGTCATTGAGCTTGATCCCGTCGAGCCACTCGAGCGTCAGCACCCGCCGAGCCGTTCGCCGCCAGTCGATCTCGGGCACGTAATAGCCCGACTCGGCCACCATATTCTCGCGCAGCTCCGAGGCGGAGGCGGCCTCGCGCTGCAGGTCGAGCTCGCGCGCGGTCCACTGCCGGAACTGGGCGACGACCAGACGCGGCCGAAGCCGCTCGAGCTCGCCGCCATAGGCCTCGGCATGGGCCGATGCCCATTCATAGGTCTCGATCGCTCTGGCGAATTCTTCCTCGATGCCCGGGCGGAGCACCTTCACGGCGACCTCGCGGCCTCCGGTCGTGACCGCTCGATGGACCTGCGCGATCGAGGCAGCGCCGATCGGTTTCTCGTCGAACTCGCTGAACAAGGATTCGAGCGGGGCGCCGAAGGAGGTCTCGATTGTCTGCCTGATCGCCGCAAACGGAGCCGGCGGCAGGTCGTCCTGGAGCTGCGAGAGGTTCTCGGCCGCTCGTTCCCCGACGAGATCCGGACGCGTCGATAGTGCCTGGCCCAGCTTGATCGCCGCTGGCCCGATCGCGACCAGCGCCGCGGCATAATCCGGAGTGGGCGGGATCCTGGCCCCGAAGCGCGCAAGGCGAGTGAGCCGGCGCACCTGCGGTGGAGTCAGCGGATCTTCCTCGATGCCGCGCAGGGCGCCGTGACGGGCCAGTGTCCGGCCCCACTTCAACAAGCGCCACAGATGGGTGACGCTGGTGGTCAAATCTTCCAACCGCTGTGAATGGTGACTAGCCCGCCGAGCATCGGCACGGCGGCCGCGCGGACGAATCCGGCGTTCGCGACCATGGTCTTGAACACGTGCGGCTTCGGGAAGCGGCGGATGCTCTCTACGAGATAGCGGTAGCTCTCCTCGTCGCGCGCGACGGCCTTGCCGATGCGGGGGATCAGGCTCGACGCATAAGCCTCATACAGCTGGGCGAAGCCGGGCCAGTCGCTCGAGGAGAATTCCATGCAGTAGAAACGTCCGCCGCGTTTCAGGACACGGTGCGCTTCCCTGAGAGCCGCAGGTATGTCCGTGACGTTCCGAATGCCGAAGACGATCGTGTAGGCGTCGAACCACGCGTCGATGAAGGTGAGCTTCTCGGCGTTCTCGACGTTCCAGGTGAGACCTGTCAGTCCTCTCGCTTCGGCCCGCTGCTTGCCGACTTCGAGCATGTCGGCATTGATGTCGGCCACCGTCACCCGGGCGCCACGCTGTGCCATCCGGAACGCGACGTCGCCGGTGCCGCCTGCCATGTCGAGTATCTCCTCGCCGGGGCGAGGCTTCACGCGAGCGACGAAGCGGTCCTTCCACAGCCGGTGCATCCCGCCGGACATGAGGTCGTTCATCAGATCGTAGCGGCGCGCGACCGAGCTGAAGACCTCGCCGACGCGGCGCGTCTTCTCCTCGGGACTGACCAGCTGGTCGCCGAAATTGACCTTGTTTGTCATCGGACCCGCGCCTCTAGCGGGCTTGCGGCTGCTCCGCCATATCGCCGCCATGCCCGAGCTTCCAGAAGTCGAGACGACCATCCGCGGCCTTGAGCGGGTGCTCAAGGGACATCGGATCACGCGAGTGGAGGCGCGCCGGGCTGACCTGCGGCGCTCCTTTCCGAACGATCTGGGCCAGCGGCTGACTGGCGCCAAAGTCACCGAACTCGGCCGCCGGGCGAAATACGGCCTCATCCATACCGACCGCAGTGACACGATGATCTTCCACCTCGGCATGTCCGGCAGCTGGCGCATCGACCATGCGACGCTGGAGAAGCACGATCACCTGCTGCTCGAGACAGACCAGGGGAAGCGGCTTGCCCTCAATGATCCGCGGCGCTTCGGCTCGGTCGATCTTGTCCCGACTAACGAGCTCGACGACTGGCCGGCATTCAAGGCACTCGGCCCGGAGCCCTTCGACCTCGATGCCCGCGACCTGCAGAAGCGGCTGAAAGGAAGGACGGCGGCTATCAAGCTGCTTCTCGGCGATCAACGGATCGTTGCAGGCCTCGGCAATATCTACGTCTGCGAGGCGCTCTATCGTGCCGGCATCCATCCGAAGCGGCCGGCCGGCTCCCTGTCGCTCGAGCGGCTGAAACGGCTCGTCCCCGCGATCAAGGAGGTGCTGAGCGAAGCGATTGAGGCAGGCGGATCAACCCTGCGGGACTTCATCTCGCCCGACGGCGAGCTCGGTTATTTCTCGAAGGATTTCGCTGTCTATGATCGCGAAGGGCAACCGTGCCGATGCGGCGGGACGGTCAAGCGAATCGTCCAGGGCGGCCGCTCGACCTTTTATTGCCCGAAGTGCCAGCGCTGAGAGTTGACCTTAGCGCCCTCTCTGAGTAGGGGAACGCCCGCGTCGGCGCGGCCGTTTGGCTTCTGCGCCGCTTTTTCTTCGAGCAACGAGGATTTCATGGCGAACACGCCGCAGGCCAAGAAGCGCATCCGCCGCAACGCGAAGCGCGAGACGATCAACCATTCGCGAATCAGCCGGATTCGGACCTTCATCAAGCAGGTCGAGTCGGCGATCGACTCGGGCAAGAAGAAAGAGGCCGCGGAAGCTCTCAAGATGATGCAGCCGGAGATGGCGCGCGGAGTCGCTCGCGGGGTCATCCACAAGAACACGGCTGCCCGCAAATTCTCGCGGCTTTCCAAGAGAGTTGCGTCGCTCGGCTGAAGCCGGCACCAAATCCCGGAATGAGACGGGCTGTCGGGCGACCGGCGGCCCGTTTGTTTTCCGATCGTCAAAAAAATGCAGCAAATTCCGCGATTCGCGAAATCGTTAACGTGGAAATAACTATAAAAACGGCTGTTTTTTGCCGTTTTCTGTCGGTTTTCCCGCGTTTCCTATGTCAAGTAGCTTTATTTCACTTTCGTGAAAAAACGGCACTTTCAAGCTTCCCCCCACAGTTACAGAAACAGCCATCCGGGTGCGAATCCGCGCCGGGGGCCAGGTAGAGACCGAAC
>CBHTSV010000061.1:0-6870 GCA_966095215.1 uncultured Sphingomonas sp.
CGCGTCGCGTACATCACTCCGGCCAGCGCCGCGAAGAGCAGGAGCGAGCCGATCAGCAGCGAATAGGCCTCGAGGCTGAGCAGGACGTAGAGCACGGCATAGAGGCCCACGAGCAGGGCGCCGATGAACGCCGCCCGCCGCCAGCTCCCCAGCACTGCCGCCGAATAAGCCGTGTTCAGCCCCGCAACGGCGGCAGAGGCGAGGACGTAGGCGGGCGTGAAGCCGATCACTTCCGCGAAGGCGAGCAGGAGCACGAAGAACAGCACCAGCGCCGCGCCCATCAGCAGATATTCGACGGCGGACACGCGGACGCCGCCGATTACGTCGAACATCAGCAGCGTGAGGAAGGTGAAGCCGATGAACAGGAACCCATATTTCGTCGCGCGATTGACCTGAGAATAGAGGTCGACCGGCTGAATAAGGCTTATCTGCGCGGTCTGGATCGTCCCGGCCTCGGAGGCCGCCGCAGCCGCCGCGTAAGTATCGCGCGAGGGCGGAGCGACCCGCTCGATCATGTTCGACGTGCCGGCGTCGCCGGTGCTGACGAGCGAGCGGCCGAGCGCGAGATTGCCGACCCGATAGGCAGCATCGAAGCCCTTGTCGCTGACGCTGCGCGCGCCAGGCAGGAAGTCGCCGCCAAAGCTCGGGCTCGGCCAGGATGACCGCACCCGCCAGCTCGTATCGCCTGCCTGCGGCGCGAGGCTCAGCGCGGCATTCCCGCGGAAGCCATACGCGAAGTCGACGCTCAGCGGCGCGCTGTTGAGGCTGGCCGCATCGATCCAGGCGAAGAAGCCGCGGCCGCCGCCGCTTCCACCGCCAGGCTGAAGACGAAGGGGCCGGCCCTCCGCCGCCACGCGCGGGTTGGCGCCGAGCCCGCGCGGGTCGCTGAGGCCGAAGCGAAGCTCGGCTCGGCTCATGTCCATCTTGTCCGGAGTCACTCCCGTGCGAGCAAGGTCCGGCGGAAAGGCGAAGCGGGCGCGCCCCGCGACCTTCGCGTCATAGACCACTGCCTCATAGATCGATCGCTTGCGCAGCTCGGGCCGGACGTCGGTCTTCAGCTCGATGGTTTCCGGTGCCAGCGTAAGCTCCCGCATCACGTCGCGGCTGCGCGTCACGCTCTGGCCGTTCTCAACGACCATCTCGGTCGCGGTGGCGCGATAGGGAATGACCAGCACGGGTCCGGTCATCGCCTGCGGACCGCCCCATCCCTCGGTGATCGAGCGCTGCGCTTCCTCGGATTGGGTCTGCCGGTCGTACACCAGCAGCCACACCGAGAAGAGCGGGATTACGAGAACCATGCCGACGACGATCGCCAGGAATAGCTTGAAACCAGGTGTCCGTTCGCTGTCGATTCTCAGCACGTTCTTTCTCCCGCTGCTCCAAGGCCACGCCTACAGCAGGAAAGCGGTGAGCGTCATGAGCGAGTTCTGAGCCTTCCGTGAAGAAAGGTCACATCCATGACACTTGATGCTGCTCCGGAACCGCCCAAATCGGGGTCATGATCGACGTCCGCAAATTCGATTCGCTGGGCCATGCCGACCATGGCTGGCTCAATGCGCGCCACCATTTCTCCTTCGCGAATTATCACGACCCCTCTCGCATGGGCTGGGGCCGGATCCGCGTCTGGAACGACGACCAGATCGCGGCCAGGAGCGGCTTCCCGCCGCACCCGCATCGCGACATGGAGATCGTCACCTACGTGCGCACCGGCGCGATCACCCACCAGGATTCGATGGGCAACAAGGGCCGCACCGGGGCCGGCGACGTGCAGGTGATGAGCGCCGGCACCGGCGTCATGCATGCCGAATATAATCTCGAGGACGAGCAGACGACGCTCTTCCAGATCTGGATCGAGACGGACAGGCCGTCCGCGCCGCCGAGTTGGGGCGCGAAGCCCTTCCCGAAGGACAGCCGCGAGGGCGCATTCCAGGTGCTGGCGAGCGGCAATGGAGACGCCGGAGCCCTGACGATCAACGCCGATGCCCGAGTGCTCGGAGCAACAGTCAAGGCCGGCGAATCCATTCGGATTGACGCCGAGCCCGACCGTCACCTCTATCTCGTGCCGAGCGGCCGGGTCCGTGTGAACGGCGTCGAGGCTGGCCCGCGCGACGGCGTCGCGATCACCGGCGAGGCGAAGATTGAGGTCGAGGCCGAGGACGACAGCGAGCTGGTCCTGGTCGACGCTCGATAGTTCGCGAGTCCGCCGCGGTTCATCCAGACTGTGCTTGAATCCGCTGCGATGCGTGGGCATGTGCCTGACGCACCGCGGGAATTGGGCGCGGTTCACGCAAAAAAGAGCGGGAGCGGATGAAAGCGGTTTTGCGCTTGGGGCTGGCAATTGCGGCGGCGGGTCTTTGGCTCGGCCAGACACCCGCGCTTGCCCAGAGCACGCCCCCAGCAACGACGAATACTCCTGCGAGCGACGCGATCGGTCCGGCCCAGCTGCAGAATTTCAACCTCCAGGGGAACGTCACCAAGCCGGCCGAAACCGCGCCTACGCTTGCTTCGCAACCCGCGACCGCCATAGCGAACCGCCCCGCAGCCACGGCCGATGCTCCCGAACCAGCTGTCGCGACGGCGCCTGAGGCTCGAACGCCTCGCCGGGCGGTCCGAATCGAGCAGCCGAGAGCAGCACCGCGGGCACCGACCGAGACAGCCGGCACTTCGACTTCGCCGGCTTTCCAGGTCACGCCGGTCGCAAACGCCCCCGCGCCTGCTGCGGCCAGCCTGCCGCTTGCACAGCCGGATGAAGCTCCCGCGAATCTCGCGACGGAACACAGTCTGCCAGTCTGGCCATGGCTATTGGCGGCGCTCGCGCTGGGCGGAGGCGCGGCGTTCCTTTTCTGGCGGCGCAGCTCGCGCCCGGCTTATGCCGGCGGGCCGGCAGTCGATGCCTTCGTCGCACCCGAACCGCGTCCGCGTGCGCCCATTCCTCCGCCGGCGGAGGCGCCTGCCCCCGCTCCTCCGAAGTCGAGCGGCTTTGTTTCGACGAAGATGCGGCCGTGGCTCGAGCTGAGCTTCGAGCCTCTGCGCTGCATAATCGAGGAGCAGCAGGTCACGTTCGAGTTCGAGCTGGAGTTGCTAAACTCGGGCAATGCGCCGGCCCGCGATGTTCTGATCGACGGCGGTTTGTTCGATGCGGGCCCCAGTCAAGACGAGCAGATTGGCGGCTATTTCTCGAGCCAGGCGGTGCGCGGCGAGCGCATTCCGCTCATTCCGCCGCTGCAGCGGGTGAGCCTTCGTCCGCAACTCACGGTGCCGCTCGAGCAATTCCGAATGCTCGAAGCGGGAGGCCGCAGGTTCTTCGTTCCGCTGATCGCGCTCAACGCCATTTACGCGTGGGGAGGAGGCGGAGGACAGACGTCCGCCGCCTGGCTGCTCGGCCGCGACACGAAGGGCGAGAAGCTCGGACCGTTCCGGGTCGACCTTGGACCGAGGATCTTCCGCGGGCTCGGCGCCCGCGCGCTGCCGATCTCCGTCAGGCGCTAGAGAACGCTGCTGTTGTAACTATGCCAGGCGAGCACCGCGGCCGCTCCGCGGTAGGGCCGCCACGGCTCCGCGAGCTCGCGCAGCTTTTTCTCGCTCGGCTTGTCGTCGAGGCCCATGAGCCGGCCGAGTTCTACCATCACCGCGAGATCGCCTGCCGGAAAGACGTCCGGCCTTCCTTCGGCGAACAGCAGGTAGATTTCCGCCGACCAGCGGCCGATGCCCTTGATCTTGGTGAGCAGCACGATCGCTTCCTCGTCATCGTCAGGCAGGTTGTCGAGGTCGAGCTCACCCGACGTCACGAGTTCGGCGAGGCTGCGGATGTAACCGGCTTTCTGCCGCGACATACCGGCCGCGCGCATCTCCTCGTCGCTGGCGGCGAGGAGCAGGTTCAGATCGGGCGGCGAGCCGAAGGCGGCCTCCAGCTTCGACCACATCGACCGCGCCGCGGCGACGCTGACCTGCTGCCCGACGATCGTCCGCAGCAGTGTGTGCGCTCCCGGTTCGCTCTTGCGCGGCTCGGGAATGCCGTGCTGCTCGACGACGCGCGCGAACGCGGCCTCGCGGCTGGCGAGCTCCTCGACATGCTCGCGGATGCTGTTGCTCGTTCTAACCATGGGTGCTCGCCGCATATAGTGCCACCGCGGCCGCATTGGAGACGTTGAGGCTTTCCACGGCGCTGCTGATTGGCAGGCGCGCCAGAGCATCGCAATGCTCGCGGGTGTTCGGCCTGAGACCCGGCCCTTCCGCGCCCAGCACGAGCGCGACGCGTCGCGGGCCCAATGCCTCCTTCAGCTCGGTCTCGGCGTCGCCGGTGAGGCCGATGCGCCAGAAGCCCGCTTCGCCGATCTCCTCCAGCGCCCTGGCAAGATTGACGACACGAGCCCATGGAACTCGCTCGAGCGCTCCCGACGCGGCTTTCGCGACGACGCCGCTTTCGGGCGGTGAGTGGCGGTCCTGGGTGACGATGCCAATTGCCCCGAACGCGGCTGCCGAGCGCAGGATCGCGCCAACGTTATGCGGGTCGGTGACCTGATCGAGCACCAGCAGCACCGCATCCTCAGCGGCACTGTGAAGCAGGTCGTCGAGCCAGGTATCGTCGAGCGGCTCGACCTCGATCACGACTCCCTGGTGCGGTGCATCATGAGGCACCAGTCGCCCGAGGTCCGGCGCTTCCGCATGGGTGACCGGCACATCCTGCGGGAATTGCATGAAGCCGGCCGCGTCGCGCGTCGCCCAAGCCTTCAGGACCTTTCGCTTGGGATTGTCGAGCGCGGCCGCGACCGCGTGCCTGCCCCAGAAGCGCGGCCGGTTCGCGGTCCCGTGGCTCTGATGTGATTTCTTGCGGCGCGACATGCCGCTCCAATGGGGACGCCGCGCAAGGTGCGCAAGCCGACCGCTTTTATCGCCTCATAAGGCGAGCTCTCGCCTCTCGACGCGCTTGCGTCTTCGATAGCCCCGCCAGGTGCCGATCGCGAGGATGATGAGGATCGGATAGCTCCAGAGGGCGATCGCCGCCCCGTAAGCTATTGGAAGGAGCCTGGGATCGATGGCCTTCATCACGTGCGCCATGCTGGTCGTGAGCTGGAGGCCCGCGACCCAGAGCGGCCAGAAACGGTCCGATCGGAGCGCGACTGCAACGAAGCTCGCGAGGACGGCCAGATCGATCAGCAGCAAACCGATTTCGACGCGGGTATAAAGAATGCTGATCGGCGAGAAGGCGAAACGCGAGGCCAAGACCGCGCCGAGGCACACCAGGGCAACGATTCGCTCGTCGCTGCGACCGCGCCACAAGGCGTAGCCGCAACTAATCAGGAGCAGCGCCCGAAAGAAGTACTGGTGCGGGATCATGGGAGAAGACCGGACCACATTGCTGTGGCCCGGTCAAAGGTCTGGTTAAGCCACGACGCGCAGGTCGGCCTGCGCGATCTTCGGCGGGCATGGTCCGTCGTCGCCCCACGACACGGTGCGAAGGCCGGGGATCTTCAGCTTCGCATCGGACAGGGCGATATGGCATTTCGCCAGCGTCCCCCGCGCTTTCACGAGGTCGTTGACCGTCGCGGCTACCCCTTCGAAGGACTGCTGGAGGACGTCGTAGCAGACGCCTGCGCAGCTGCTGGCGCGAACCAGTTTCGTCTGAAGTTCGGCCATTTCTGCAAGCAGGGCCTCGATACCATCTTCGACGACGCGGGTCTGCGTTGCGACGTCATAGGCGGCGTCCTGAATCATTTGTTTGCGCATGACTGCTCCTTCCCCGGCGCGCTCATGCGCCGGAGTGGCTGTCGGTCTGATCCGGGGTCGGTTAAGGCTAGCTTTTCAGCAGCCGTGCGAGGCTTTCGAGTCCGGCGAGATACATGCCCGCCGAAAACGCCGCTCCGATCGCGATCGCCGCGATCCAGAACAGCCTCTGGCCGACACTCATCTCATTCCGTGGGTTGCTCCTCGTTGCGAACGGCGGTTGCAAGGGAGGCCAGAACGATGCGGGCCTCTGCTCGGTAAGGAAACCTGCTCCCCTAACCTCCCCTGCGCGGCCAGCGTGCCGAATCTGTTGCCTGACCGCGGCGTCTGGGTGGCCCCCGGGGAGCGTTGTCTCAATGTGCGGCGGTTGATGTATCAACCGTTGATATGGCTCGGCGTAGTGTGAAACGATGCGCGCGGCCTGCTGACGCCGGCTCACGCCCAGGATGTGGAGCGCCTGCCGGATCCGCTGATCGACCGTATGCGGGGAAATCTTGAGCTCCGCCGCGATCTCTTTCGAGGACAGATGCTCGTTCACGAGTCTCAGGCAGTCGAGCTGCCCGGAACTCAGGCGCGCGACTAGCTGAGCCATTTCAACCTCCCCTCCGCGGTCGTGCGGTTCGTCCGTGGCGGCAACCACGCCAGCATCTTCCTCCAACGCAAGAACAACCCCCCGCAACATGGCAGGAACTCCCGAGCAGTGAGTCATGTGCCTTTATGACAAGCGACCGGCATTATCCACAGATTCAGGCCATTTTGACGAGATGTGGTGAATTGGCGTGCCTAATCGCCACAAGTGTCGGACAGCCGACGCCGCTCGGATGTGGCTTGCGATCGCCATGCTTGACGATCTCCCGGATGGTCCGTGCGTGGCGATGGTGGAGAGGGCTGGATTCGAACCAGCGTACGCTTGCGCGGGCAGATTTACAGTCTGCTGCTTACCCGCAGAAGACCGCCGTTTTCGGTGGCCCATGTATCATCTGTGTATCAGCCGCCCTCTCACCCCAATAAGGACGCTTCGGCGCTCGCAGCCAACGCGGCGTCTTTGTTCGCGTCTACAATCAGATGGCCGTAGACGTCGATCGTGAGCTGAATATTCTCGTGGCCGATCCATGTCTGGAGCCGCTTGAGATCGATCCCGTCATT
>CBHTSV010000062.1:0-6727 GCA_966095215.1 uncultured Sphingomonas sp.
ACAATCGCGGCGGAGGGCGTCGGAAGCCCTAAAGCGGCTTGCCGGCATTCACCTCCAGCGATTGCCGGACGCCTTCACATAGTGGCGCCAGACATAGCCCCACGGGATCACCAACGGCATCAGGATCACGCCAACGCCGACGTTGAAGAAGTCCTCGGCGAAGGTTGGCGGCGTCTGCCCTGACGACCATTGTGGCAGGCCGAAGTCGAGGAACCAGATCGCCTTCCAGACGAATTCGAACATCAGCAGCGGCAGCATCTGCAGCGGATAGCGAAGACCGAGAAACGCGAGCGCCCACACGCCGCCGAGCAGGCTCGGGATCACGCCGCGGGCCGTCGGCTCGTGAACGATCAGCGGCGGCAGGATCATCGCGCCGACACCCACGACCAGCAGCAGGTAAGTTGCGCGAAGCACGTAAAGCCGCAGGAGCGAAACCTCGTTCTCGGAACTTGTCGCTTGCGGTGAGATGGAAGCAGCAGTCGAGGCTATATCAGCACTCCTTCTCAGGCGGCGCGCGCACGTTCGTCCGCGCCCGAATCCGGTTCGAACTCGAGCAGATCCCCCGGCTGGCAGCGAAGCGCTTCGCAGATCGCCTCCAGCGTCGAGAAGCGGATGGCGCGTGCTTTTCCGGTCTTGAGGATCGACAGGTTGGCGAGCGTGATGTCGATCCGCTCGGCGAGCTCGGTCAGTGTCATTCGCCGGTCGTGGAGCAGGTCATCGAGCTTGACGAGGATCGCCATCACACCGTTCCTTCCAGGTCCTCGCGCATCAAAGTGCCTTCCGCGAAGACGCGGGCGAGGACGAAGGTGAGGATCACCGCAAGCCACCCGCCGGGCGAGAATCCGGCGTCGAGGTGGAGAGGATGCTCCGGAGTCGATACGGCCTTTCCGATCATCGCGATGGCGAGGCTCACGAGCTGAAGCGCGAGCAGCAGCCAGGCGATCGCATTGAGCCGGTACGCATTGGCAGCCACGAACGGGTCGCCGCCGCGAACCGTCTCGACCATCGCAAGCATCCGTTTGAGCATGGCAAGATTGATGGGGACCGTGAGAATGCCGAGCGCGGCGATCGCTCGCACGCCCCAGACGAGCGGGGGATTCTCCGCTGGCGAACCGAGCTTGAGCGCCTTCATGAAGAACGCTTCGTTGACCGACGAGAAGATCAGCAGCGCGAGCAGGCAGGCGCCGTACAGCCAGTTCAGCACGATGAGGATGCGCACGACGACATATGCAATCGGCAGGACCGCGGACTGGTTTCGAGACATGAGCTTGCCTCCGCACGACTCGTTATATCGATAAACGATATATCGAATATCGATATACGGCAAGCTATTTATTGAAGCTCAATAAAACCTTAGGTGAGTCCGAGCCGCTTGCGCGAGGCGTTGTCGAGCAGGTCCTGCTCCTCGGCATGCTTGAGGATGTACGCAGAGAAAAAGGGGCAGACCGGAATGACCGCGAGCCCGTGCTCGCGCGCGTAGGCGAGTGCGGCGATAATGAGTTTCGTGCCCAGGCCACGGCCCTCATGGGCCGGCGGCACCTCGGTGTGGGTGAAGGCGATCTTGCCTGGATAGGGCCGGTATTCGGCGATCGCGAAGCTGCCATCGCCGAGGTCGATTTCGAACCGGTCCTTCTCGAGATTGTGGCGCACCTGGGAGGTGGGGGCTGTCGTCATCCTTTACACTTAGCGGCGTCGTTAGCGACTTGTTAGCTGTCCTGAGCGCAACCGTGGCCGGCTCATGGCGGGAAATCCGATGGCTGAAGCATCAGTCACCGTCTTCGTGATGGGGGACACGCTCCCCTGGCCTGACGATTCGTCGGCTCCGGCCGAGGTGGGCCCGCTTGATGCCGCGGTCCTCTACGACATCGGCAGCCGTCAAGAATGTTCCATCCGCAAAATCTCCGCGCTTGGCGCGACGCTGCGCGGCGAGCTGGCAAAAGCGCCGGGCGAGGAAGTCTCGATCGAGCTCCAGACGGGGCAGCGCCCGTCCGGAGTCATCGATTGGGTGAGGAGCGGCGAAACCGGGATCCGCTTCAGCCAGCCTGTCGATGTGATTGCGCTCATCAACCGCAAGCTCGTCAGCCAACCGGTCGAACGGCGGACGATGCCCCGCGTCGAGCTCCGCCTGCGCGTTCACATCAAATGCGGCGGCGCGCTCTCCATCGCGACGATGCGCAACATTTCCGCGCGGGGACTGCAGATCGAGGGCGCCGAGCTGCCGCCCAAGGGAACCTACGTATCGGTCTTCGTCGAAGGGCTGAACGTTCCGCCGGGGGAGGTGATCTGGAGCAAAGGCGACCTCGCGGGAATCGAGTTGCTCGAGGAATTGAGCTGGTCGTCGCTGATGCCATGGATCCGGGGCGTAGTGCGCAACGGCGCGGAATAGGCGCACGGCACTTCAGATTAAACTTTCGTTTATTGCCTATGCTGTTTCCCGTGATTAGTAGCCGAGCGCGTCAGATGACCTGGGGCATGCGGACAGGGGAAACATATGCACAAGGCGACGATCAGCGCGGCCCTGGCCGCTGCATCACTGCTTTCGCTTTCGGCCTGCAACAGGCAGCCGGCTTCCGGAAACGAAGGCGCTCCAGCGCAGTCCGCTGCGGCGCAAGCAATCGACGGCACGTGGAAGGCGAGCGCGTCGGACGTCCAGGTCGAACAGCAGCCCGATCATTTCGTCCTGCAGAACGGCCAGTTTTCCTGCGACACCTGCGTTCCGAAGATCGCCATCCCGGCTGACGGCAAGTACCACCCTGTCGCTGCCGCTTATTTCGACAGCCTCGCGCTCAAGGCCGTCGATGACCGTACGATCAGCTACACGCGGAAGAAGGGCAACACCGTCATTGGCGAATTCACCCGCTCGGTCTCGGCGGACGGCAAGACTCTGACCACCAACTTCAAGGACAGCTCGACTCCGAACGCGCCGCCCGTCGTCGGCCAATATACCTCGACGCGCGTCGGCGAAGCTCCGGCGGGCGCCCACGCGATTTCGGGATCCTGGCAGCCCGCGAAGATCGAGAGCGTGTCCGACGAAGCGCTGACCACGACCTACGCGCTGGAAGGCGACGTGCTGCACATGAGCACGCCCACCGGACAAAGCTATGATGCGAAGCTCGATGGAACGGACACCCCGATCAAGGGCGATTCCGCGGGCACGACCGCGTCCGTGAAGCGGACTGCCGAGGGGTTCGAAGAGACTGACAAGCGCGGCGGCAAGGTCGTGGGCGTAGCGACATTCGGTGTCGGTGCGGACGGCAAGCTCCACGTCACGTTCGTCGACAAGGATCGCAACCAGACGACCAGGCTGGTCATGACCAAGCAATAATGGGGGACGGGCGGCTCTGCACACCGGGCCGCGCATTTCCTCGCTCAGTGCGGCTGCGCGGCCGTCCTCTGCTGTGTCCGAGCGTGGCCGATGCTCGCGACGAAGTTCGCGACCTTCCACATCTCGTCGTCCTTCATGATCCCCGACCAGGCACCCATGCCCGTGTAGCGGATTCCATCGTGAACCGCGGCATAGGCCTCCTCGGGCGTGAGGCTCTCAAGCTCCTCCTGCTTCACCTGCCAGAATTGAGGGACACGCGGGTAGAAGCCGGTTGAACCCCACTTGCTCGGGCCGGTCCGATCGCCGTGGCAGCCGGCGCAATTGTCCCCGTAGAGCTGCTGGCCTTCCGCAAGGGCCGCGGCGTCGCCGGCGCGTATCGGGTTCTTGAGGCCGGACGCGCGATGGTCGAGGGCTCTGTCGAGCAGCTTCTCGCCGAGCTCATTCTCCCAGCCCGGCGGATTAGCCGTGGCCGTGCTGCCCAGCCAGCCAAGCATTCCCGCGACGATGAGCAGCAGCGGACCGGCGATCAGCCCGGCGACGAAGGCAATGAGCGTTTTCATGGGCGGCCTCCTGTGGCGAAGCTCGGTAATAGGTTCGGCCGCGAACGCCAACGCTGTTAGCCCGGACGGTAATGAACGGGGACCAGGCCAATCGCTTAGGTCCGTGCACCCGTGCTATTCGCGTCCGGTGCGCAAACACCGTTCGAAGTCCGAGAAAATTGCCGACAGCCTCTCCGGCCTGAGGAAAGGCTGGGTCCACGACCGCGCCATCCGCACTCACGCGATATTCTCCGCAATCGGGTTGATCGCGCTTGCGATCGCGCGACCGCCGGTCGCGTGGGTGCTTGCGTTCGTGGTCCTGCTCGTCGTCGGACTGGCTGCCGAGCTCATCAACGACGCGGTCGAAACGCTGCTCGACCGGCTCCATCCCGATTCCGATCCGGCGATCGGTGCTGCGAAGGACATGTCTTCCGCCGCGGCTTTTGCGATCAACGCGGCTGCAGCTGCGGTTCTCGTGTGCGCGCTGCTGTTCGCGCGTTCCTGAACCGACGCGACCGTTCCTCGTCCGCATCCGCCCAGTCGCTGCGTCGGCGAAGCCGCGGATTCAGGAAGAGCATCGGCAACTTGAGCAGGAGCAGCTCCGAGTGGATGAGCGCATCGACGGCGCGTTCCCACCATTTGGGCTCACGCCTGCCGTTTTCCTGCAGCCAGCGGTCGTAGGGAGCCCAGTGACTCGGCTCGTCCTGCTCGATGATCCGGAAGATTTTCATCAGTCCGGAATCGGTCCGGACGATGGGGTGATTCAGAAGTATCTCCACCTGCCGAAATCCCCGCTTCTCGGTCAGCGAGATCACCCGGCAGAGCTTCTCGAACTGGCGAGGGTCGCCGACGACCTTCCCCCGGTCCACATCGTCGATCCTGGTGCCGAACATGATCTCGACGAAGCGATCGATGTGCCCGCAGGTCCGGTCGACGAACAAAGGCATGTGGCCGCGCTTTTCGAACCAGCGCCGGAACATCATGTAGTGCTTGCGCTCGTCGGCGCGGTGCTTCTCGATGTCTGCAATCAGCACCTGATTGTCGGGCCAGCGCGATCGGACGGCGCTCAGCAAGCCGTCGAGCGCCGTGTAACCGCGATGCTCGTTGTAGATGTAGATCGACCCCAGAAGGTCGATGTAGCGACGGCTGAACCACGCGAACACGTGCATCTCCGTTCGTTTCGGCGATGCGGAGGCCCCTGCGCTCCGGCATCCGTATGTGTTTCGGTGTCCGCGAGTTGAAAGCCGAGTTTGCGAGAAAGTTCCTAGTGTTGGCTGTGCAAGAAGTGCCGATTTTCGGAGTTCAACCGGCGCTGACGAAGCTGTCGAGCACCTTCTTCCGGCCCGCGTGCTCGAAGTCGATCTCGAGCTTGTTGCCCTCGATAGCGGCGATGGTGCCGTAGCCGAACTTGCCGTGGAACACGCGCTGGCCGAGCGCGAGGTCGGTGCGGCCCTGGTTGCCGAGGCTGACGGCCGAGGCGCGCGCCTCGATGATCCGTTGCGGCTCGGGGTTGTAGGCGGTGCGCGTTGCTCGCTGCCAGCCGGGCCCGCGCGACGGGCGCGCGACGTGGGCGAACGGGTCTGAGCGCTCGGACCATTGGGCGCGCCAGAGGCTTTCGCCGCCGGTCATCGTGGTTTCTTCCTCGATCTGGTCCTTGGGCAGCTCGGCGAGGAAGCGGCTCGGGATCGAGCTCGTCCATTGGCCGTAAATGCGGCGGTTGGCGGCGTGGAGGACGGTCGCGCGGCGGCGGGCGCGGGTGAGCGCGACGTAGGCGAGGCGGCGTTCCTCCTCGAGCGCGGCGAGGCCGCCTTCGTCGAGCGAGCGCTGCGACGGGAAGACGCCTTCCTCCCAGCCGGGGAGGTAGACGTGCAAGAACTCGAGGCCCTTGGCGGCGTGGATGGTCATGATCGTCACCCGGTCGCCTTGCCGCGCCTCGTCATTGTCCATCACGAGGCTGACATGATCGAGGAAGGCCTGGAGGGATTCATATTCCTCCATCGCGCGCGTCAATTCGGCGAGGTTCTCGAGCCGGCCGGCGCTTTCAGCCGAGCGGTCGGCCTGGAGCATCGCGGTGTAGCCAGATTCTTCGAGGACGATCCGGGCGAGCTCTGGGTGGGGGACGGCGCCCGTTCTCGCCGGCCCCTCCACCAGCTGCGCTGGTCCCCCTCCCCTTTCCGGGGAGGATTGCATGCCGCGCCACCTCGCGATGTCGGCGACGAAATTGCCGAGGCTGCGGCGGGCCTGGGGCGTGAGCTCGTCGGTGCCGAGGATGGAGGCGGCGGCGATCAGCAGCGGCTGCTGCGCCGCTCGGGCGTGACGGTGGATGGCGGCGAGCGCCTTGTCGCCGAGGCCGCGCTTGGGCTGGTTGACGATGCGCTCGAACGCGAGGTCGTCGGCTGGCTGGACGATCAGGCGTAGGTAGGCGATCGCGTCGCGGATCTCGGCGCGCTCGTAGAAGCGGAAGCCGCCGATGATCTGGTAGTTGAGGCCGATCGCGATGAATCGCTCCTCGAACTCGCGGGTCTGGAACTGGGCGCGGACCAGGATGGCGACGTCATCCAGCGAGCCGCCGCGGATCTGGTGGGATTCGATCTCTTCGCCGATGCGGCGCGCTTCTTCCGGACCATCCCAGACGCCGATGACGCGGACCTTCTCGCCGGCGCCGGCATCGGTCCACAGTGTCTTGCCGAGACGGCCGGCATTGTGCGCGATGAGGCCGTCGGCGGCGGAGAGGATGTGGCTGGTCGAGCGGTAATTCTGCTCGAGGCGGATGATCTTCGCGCCGGGGAAGTCTTTCTCGAAGCGAAGGATGTTGGCGACCTCGGCGCCGCGCCAGGAGTAGATCGACTGGTCGTCGTCGCCA
>CBHTSV010000063.1:0-2137 GCA_966095215.1 uncultured Sphingomonas sp.
CCTTCCTTGCCGACGACCTTGGAGAGACGCTCAAACTCCTGCGTCATCTCTTCATTCAAAGATACGACTTCGTTGAAAAGACTGGCGATTTCGCCGTCGACGCCGTCGACTTCTTCAGGGAGACGAACGCTAAAATCACCACGGCGCAGCGCGCGGAGTGCGCTGACGAGCTGGCGGCGATCGATGAAGTCCCGCGGGGCCTGGATGTTCACTTACGTCTCCGTGTGTGGCTTTTCTCCCCCCACCCAGGTTGACCAAGCGCAGCCCCCCGGCTGCGACTCCGAGTTTACCAAAGGATTCGGTTTCCGCGTCCTAAAAAATGCACAACCCACCCAAGGGCTTGTCGGTGGCGGCGGCCAGCGATTCGTCCCGTTAGAAGACTCCGGTATGCAAAAATTGAATCGCCCACCGATTGTTCCGCGCCGGAACCGAGCGGTCCCCGCTCCCGTTGAGCGCGCGGAATGGACCAGCAGGTCACCACCAGGCCGAATGGCACTCTGATCCAGCCCTCGCCGGCGGCCGAAGCCTTTTATTCCGAAGTCCTCCAACTGATGGCGAAGTCCGGCATTCCGTTCCTGGTTTCCGGAACCTACGCGCTTTCGATCTACACCGGCATCGACCGTCCGACCAAGGACGTCGACGTCTTCGCCAAGACTGGCGACGCGCTGAAGATACTCCATTATTTCAAGGAGCGCGGATTCGATGTTGAGATCGTCGATGAGCGCTGGCTCTACCGAATTACCCGTGACGAGCTGTTCGTCGACGTCATCACCAACATGCCGACCGTCACCACGCATGTCACCGACGAGTGGTTCATCGATGCGCCCGAGTCGGAGCTGTTCGGCGCAACGGTGAAGCTAGTTCCGCCGACGCAGTTCATCTGGTCCAAGATCTTTGTCCAGGACCACCACCGCTACGACGGGGCCGACGTCGCTCACATGATCCTCAAGCGCCACAGCGAGATCGACTGGCAGCGGCTGCTGAGCCACATGGAGCTTTACTGGGAGGTGCTGCTGATCGCGCTCCTGAACTTCCGCTTCGTCTATCCGAGCGAACGTCATTGCGTGCCGCGGTGGTTGATGGATGAGCTCCTGGAACGGCTTCACGACCAGAAGGACATCAAAGGTCCCGGCAGAAGGGTCTGCCGCGGCCGCATCTTCTCCCCGCGGGACTATTCGATCGACGTTGAACGGTGGGGCTTCTCGGACGCAGTGGGCAATCTCGAAGAGCAATATGCCGAGTGACGGAAGCCTGAGAGTGGCGGCGGTCGGCGACCTCCACGTCATGGAGGACGATGTCGCGCCCTATCGCGAGCTGTTCACCGAGATTTCGAGCAGCGCGGACGTGCTCCTGCTGTGCGGCGACCTCACCAATTTCGGCCGGACAACAGAGGCGGAGATTCTTGCCGAAGATATCCGCCATTGCGCCATCCCTGTGCTCGGAGTGCTTGGCAATCACGACTATGAATGCGGCCAACCGGAGGAGGTTACCCGGATTCTCCATGAGGCGGGCATGACCGTGCTCGACGAGCAAGCGGTCGAGGTGGAAGGAGTCGGCTTTGCCGGAGTCAAAGGCTTCTTCGGCGGCTTTGGGAGAGGCGAGCTGGCGCCGTTCGGCGAGCCGATCGTCAAGGCGTTCGTCGACGAGGCGCTCAACGAAGCGCGCAAGCTGGAGAATGGGCTGCGCTCGCTCCGCACCGAGCAGAGCGTCGCCGTTCTGCATTATTCACCGACGGTCGAGACGCTTGAAGGCGAGCCGCCGGCGATTTTCCAATATCTCGGATCGCAGCGCCTCGGCGACGCTATCGACCGCTTCGACCATGTGCAGGCGGTCGTCCACGGCCATGCGCACCACGGTAAATACGAGGGCCGAACGCCGCTCGGAAAGCCGGTGTACAACGTCGCCCAATTCGTCTGCCGCGAGATGTTCGGGCGGCCGTACGCGCTGATCGAAGTCTAGAGCGGCGGCCAGCCCTCGATAATCTCGACGAAGCGCGTGAGCCAGGCATTGGTCTGATGCCCGTCGACGACCCGATGGTCGATGGTCAGCGTGACGTAAGCCATCGGCAGGATAACCATACCGTCCTCGCCATCCACCTCACGAACCACGACGCGTTTCTCGAGCTTTCCGATGCCGA
>CBHTSV010000064.1:0-5481 GCA_966095215.1 uncultured Sphingomonas sp.
ACCTCTGCAGTGCGATTGCAGCGCTCTCCCATCTGAGCTACAGCCCCGCGCCTTCGGTGGGCGGCTCCCTAGCCGCGAATTTCCCCCCTTGCAAATAGCTTGTCCCAGGAGGGTTTCGGCCTGCCGATTTGGCGTGCGCGAATTCTCTTTCAAGAGGAACGGCCGTCCTCCGCCATTCGTTTTTCCTCCAGCACTGGCCGGCATTCCGCCGGTTCACCCCAGGGAGGTTGAGTATGGCTTATGACCGTTATGACGCGCGGGATAATCCGCGTGATGAGCGCTCGCGATGGCGCGGAGAACGCAGCGAAGGGCGTGGCTGGGATCGCGACCGCGATGAACGCGGCTTCTTCGAGCGCGCCGGGGACGAGGTCGCCTCCTGGTTCGGCGACGACG
This sequence comes from uncultured Sphingomonas sp., assembly GCA_966095215.1. GTDB lineage: Bacteria > Pseudomonadota > Alphaproteobacteria > Sphingomonadales > Sphingomonadaceae > Sphingomicrobium. Next base: position 394 of record CBHTSV010000064.1, read on the forward strand.
AGGCCGAACGCCGTCGTCAGATGGACCGCATGAGAGACGAACGGGAAGACCGCTTCCGCGGCCGTCACCGCGACGAGGACCGTGGCCGCTTTTTCGGTCGCGACCGTGACGAGGACCGCGGCAGGTTCATGGGCCGCGACTTCCGTGACGAGGACCGCTGGACCCCAGCGGACCGGTTCGGCGCCCGCCGCTGGGCATCCGGCGATCGCGACTTTGGCCGCCGCGAGCTGTCGGGCAGCCGCGACCGCGACTTCGAACGTGATCGGGAACGTGGCTATCGCCCGATGACCGGCGATTATGGCCGGGGCGAGCATGAGTCCGAGCAGTTCTTCGCAGCCAGCGGCTATGGCCGGGGAGAACGGGGCCTCAGCGATTACGGCCGGCCCGAAAGCCAGTATGGCCGGGACGAATATCGCCGTTCGAGCTATCCGGGCTCGTACATGGGCTCGCGTGAGCACGATCCGCACTATCGCTCGTGGCGCGACCGCCACATGAACGAGCTGGACCGCGACTATGATGATTATGCTCGCGAGAACCAGTCCCGCTTCGAGCAGGACTTCGGCAGCTGGCGCAAGCGCCGGCAGCAGAAGCGCGGACTGCTCGGGCAGATCCGCGAGCACATGGAGGTCGTCGGCAATGACAACCTGCATGTCGGAACGGTCGACCGGCCCGCCGGCGACCGGATCATCCTGACCAAGTCGGATCCGGAAAGCGGCGGAGTGCACCATTCGCTCAGCTGCTCGGACATCGATCACGTCGAAGGCGACAGGGTCATCCTCGACTGCAGCGCCGAGCAGGCGACGCAGCGCTGGCGGGACGAAAGCCGCTCCCGCGCGTTGTTCGAGCGCGAGGATCAGGGCGAGATGGGTCCCCGCATGCTCGATAGGAGCTTCGAAGGCACCTATCGGTAGAGCATAGCAGACCAGCCTCTGCGTGACGGAGGTAAAAGTTGGGCCCGGCGGCGTTCGTCCCCTTCGCCGCCGGGCCTTTCTTGTGCGGCTTGCGCGGCCTATGCGGACCGAAAGGGGAACAGTGATGGCACGCGCCTGGCACCTCAAGAACCGCCCGCAGGGGCTTCCCGCCGATGAGGATTTCGAGCTGAAGGAAATCGAGCTTCCACTGCTCGGCGAGAGCATGGTCCGCATCCGTAACCATTGGCTCTCCGTCGACCCGTACATGCGTGGGCGGATGAACGACGTGAAAAGCTACGTTCCGGCATTCCAGCTCGGTGAGCCGATGGATGGCGGAGCGGTCGGCGAAGTGGTCGAGAGCAAGGCCGACGGACTCGCGCCGGGCGACCTTGTGCAACACATGGCCGGTTGGCGCGACGAGGCAGTCGTCCCGGCCCGCGCGGTGAATAAATTGCCCGACCTCGGAGCCGAGCCGCAGCGGTTCCTCGGAGTGCTCGGAGTGACCGGCGCGACTGCTTATTTCGGCCTCCTCGACGCGGCGAGCGCGAAGGAAGGCGACATCGTCTTCGTCTCGGCCGCGGCCGGAGCGGTCGGTTCCGTAGTGGTGCAGATCGCAAAAGCGAAGGGCATGACCGTGGTCGGCTCGGCCGGCGGGCCTGACAAATGCGAGCTGGTGCGCTCCCTCGGCGCCGATCACGTCGTGGATTATAAGGCCGGGCCTATCCTCAAGAGCCTGGCGGCGGCCGCCCCCGGTGGGATCGACGTCTATTTCGACAATGTCGGCGGCGACCATCTCGACGCCGCCTTCGCCCTCGCGCGCAACAACGCCCGCTTCGCCATCTGCGGAATGATCGAGGGCTACAACAAGGCCGAACCGGCGAGCTTCCGCTTCATCATGCGGATCATCGCCGCGCGCATCCGGCTCAAGGGTTTCATCGTCTTCGATTATCAGCCGCGCATGGCCGAATTCTACCGCGACATGGGCCAGTGGGTCGCGAGCGGAGCCGTCAAGGCGCACGAGACGATCGTCGACGGGCTCGAGGCCATGCCCGACGCGTTCCGCGGACTGTTCCGCGGGGAGAATGTAGGGAAGATGCTGATCCGGCTCTAGAGGTTCTGACAGGCGGCGGGATTGCCCTTCAGGCCCGTGCGGAGCGCCGCTTGCCTCTGGGCCGACGTTCCGTGCGTGAAGCTCTCCGGCACGACCACGCCCTGAGACTGCTTCTGCAGCGTGTCGTCACCGATCGCCTCGGCGGCGCGCATGCCCTCCTCGACATCCCCGGGCTCGAGGATGTTGCCCTGTGCGTCGCGGGCATTCGCCGCCCAAACGCCGGCATAGCAATCGGCCTGAAGCTCGACCTTCACCTGGATCGCGTTGCCCTCGGTCTCGCTCGCCCGGGCCTGCAGCGAATGCGCCTGCTCGAGAGTGCCTTCGAGGTCCTGCACATGGTGGCCGACCTCGTGCGCGATCACATAGGCCATGGCGAAATCGCCCGGCGCCCCGAACCGCCGCGACAGCTCGTTGAAGAAGCTCGGGTCGATGTAGATTTGCCGGTCACTAGGGCAGTAGAACGGACCGGCCGCCGCCTGGCCGAACCCGCACGCCGTCTGCGTGCCGCCGCTGTAGGCAACCATTCGCGTGGGCGTGTAGCGCTGGCCGTTCTTCGCGAAGAGCTCGCCCCAGGTCTCCTCGGTCGAGCCAAGGACGCGGGTCAGGAAATCTCGCATCTGTGGATCGAGCGTCGAGCGGCCGCTCGGCGCAGTGGTCGTCGGTCCGCCGCCGGTGAGCAGGCCGCCACCGCCGAACTGCGTCAGCGCGCAATAGCCGAGCAGCAGGATCACCACTCCGACGATCCCGAAACGGCTGAGGACGAACGGCAGCAGGCAGCCCAGCATATTGCCGCCGCCTCCGCCGAACCCGCCGAAGCCGCCACCCTGGCCGGTGCGGTCCTCGAAGTTACCGCTCGGTCCCTCGCCGCCTAAGCGCACCATCGCCGTGCCTCCTGTTCCGCAACCGTAATGCGTGGGAGCCGGAGCGGTTGCAAATTGGCTCCGGGCCGTCATTGCGAGGAGCCGAAGGCGACGTGGCAATCCACAATGGAGTGCTTCGCTTCGCTCGCAATGATGGAGTGAATGCATGATCCTCGAAGGGAAGACCGCCCTCGTCACCGGCTCGACTTCGGGCATCGGCCTGGCCATCGCCAAGGCGCTCGCCGCGGAGGGTGCGAAGCTGATGATCAACGGCTTCGGCGATCCGGCCGCCATCGACGCGGAATGCCGGGAGCTCGGCGCGATCCACGACGGCGCCGATCTGTCCGATCCCACCGCCATCGAGCGGATGATGAAGCGGTGCGCCGACGAGCTTGGCGCGCCCGACATTCTCGTCAACAATGCCGGCATCCAGCACGTCTCGCCGATCGAGAGCTTCCCCGCCGACAAGTGGGACGCGATCATCGCGATCAATCTCTCCGCCGCCTTCCACACCGCGCGGCTCTCGATCCCGGCGATGAGGCAGAAAGGCTGGGGCCGGATCATCAACACGGCCAGCGCCCACAGCCTCGTCGCTTCCCCCAACAAGTCCGCCTACGTCGCCGCCAAGCATGGCATCGCCGGCTTTACCAAGACGGTCGCGCTGGAGACGGCGGAGGACGGGATCACGGTCAACTGCATCTCGCCCGGCTACGTCTGGACTCCCTTGGTCGAGCGCCAGATCCCGGACACGATGAAAGCCCGGAACATGAGCCGCGAGCAGGTGATGAACGACGTGCTGCTCGCCGCCCAGCCGACGAAGCGCTTCGTCACTCCGGAGGAGGTCGCAGCGCTGGCGATCTTCCTCTGCCGTGAAGAAGCCCGGTCGATCACCGGCGCGAACCTCAGCATGGACGGCGGCTGGACAGCGGCCTGAATCGTCATTGCGAGGCACGAAGTGCCGCGGCAATCCAGTTGCGCCGCTGGATTGCCGCGCTACGCTCGCAATGACGTGAAGCGAATTTCCCTGGCCCTGGTTCTCGCTGTGGCTGCCTGCAGCTCGACGCCGCATTCGCCGATGATCGCCATGGCGACGACCAACTGGCGCGAGGTTGCGAGCGAAAGTGACAGGCAACGCCTGCGCGACTGGCGCACGGCCTTCACGGGTGCGCTCGGCGCCGCGACGCGCGCGGGGCACGCCGCGGACATCGCGCGCGAAGGCCGGCTCCTCGATCCGGACGCATCGATCGGCGGCCCGATCCCGAACGGCACCTACCGCTGCCGGGTGATCAAGCTCGGCGCCAAGACCGAGCGGATGCTGGACTGGATCTCCTATCCGCCGTTCACCTGCCGCGTGAGCCAGGCACGCCAGCTCCAGAAGCTCACCAAGCTCACCGGGTCGCAGCGGCCGGTTGGGCTCATCTTCCCCAATGACCAGGTCCGGCAGGTGTTTCTCGGCAGCCTGGTGCTCGGCGACGAGAGCCGGGCGATGCAATATGGCGAGGACGAGACGCGCAACGTGGCCGGCTATGTGGAGCGGATCGGTCCTGACCGCTGGCGCCTCGTGATGCCGCGTCCTCATTTCGAATCCCAGCTCGACGTGATGGAGCTGGTGCCTTTGCAATCCGGAGTGCGTTGAAGTGAAGAAACTGCTCTATGCTGCTGTTGCCACCATGCTGATGACCCCGGCCGAAGCCGCCACTTTGTCGGACGCGATCCGCGGCGACATGCCGCAGCTGATGGCGCTCTATCGCGACATCCATGCGAACCCCGAGCTGTCGATGCAGGAGGTGCGCACGCCGGCGAAGCTCGCGGCGGAGATGCGCAAGCTCGGCTTCGACGTGACCGAGCATGTCGGGAAGACCGGCGTCGTCGCGGTGATGAAGAACGGACCGGGGCCGGTCCTCCTGATCCGCGCCGACATGGATGCGCTGCCGGTCAAGGAACAGACCGGCCTGCCCTTCGCCTCGAAGGTCAAGGGCAAGACTCTCGACGGGGTCGAGACCGACGTCATGCACGCCTGTGGCCATGACACGCACATCACCACCTGGCTCGCCACCGCGCGCCGGCTGGCGGCAATGAAAGACCAATGGTCCGGCACATTGGTGATGATCCTGCAGCCGGGCGAGGAGCTCGTCATGGGCGCCAAGGCGATGCTCGACGACGGGCTCTACACCCGCTTTCCCAAGCCCGATTATCTGCTCGCCTT
>CBHTSV010000065.1:0-6898 GCA_966095215.1 uncultured Sphingomonas sp.
GGCCGCGCGTGATTTCTCGCCCGAACGCGGTCAGCAGGCCAATGTCTACGAGGCCGTCGCGCATCATGTGAGCGAACTGCGCCGGACCCATCACAGGGTGGTCCTGGCAAGCTACACAACCGGCGCCCGCGAGCGCCTGTCGGGCTTGCTCGAAGAGAACGGCTTGAAGGCACAGGCGAAGGTCGAAACCTGGCAGGAAGCGCTCGGAAGCAAGACGCAGCCGGTATTGATGGTCCTGCCGCTCGATCACGGCTTCACCACTCCGGATGTCGCCGTGCTCACCGAGCAGGACATGCTCGGCGACCGCCTCGTCCGGAAGCGGCGCAAGCGGCGCGCGGCGGACGCCTTCCTCGCCGAGCTTGCGACCCTCTCGCCGGGCGATCTCGTCGTCCATGCCGACCATGGCATCGGCCGCTACGAGGGCCTGACGCAGATCCCCGTCAGCAAGGTGCCGCACGACTGCGTCGCGCTGGAATATGCGCGCGGCGACAAGCTCAACGTACCCGTCGAGAATATCGAGCTGCTCTCGCGCTACGGCAGCGAAAGCGAGGGCGTGGCGCTCGACAGCCTCGGCGGCGAGGCATGGCAGCGGCGCAAGGCGCGGATGAAGGAGCGCATCCGCGAGATCGCCGGCGAGCTCATCAAGACCGCGGCAATGAGGGCGACGCGGCCAGGCGTCGTCGCTCAGCCCGACAGCGCCTTTCCGCAATTCGTCGACCGCTTCCCCTATGAGGAGACGGATGACCAGGACCGGGCGATCGCGGACGTGCTCGCGGATCTCGAGGCAGGCAAGCCGATGGACCGGCTGGTCTGCGGGGACGTGGGCTTCGGCAAGACCGAAGTGGCCCTACGCGCCGCCTTCGTGATGGCGATGTCAGGCAAGCAGGTTGCGTTGGTCTGTCCGACGACCCTGCTCGCCCGCCAGCACTACAAGAACTTCGTCGAGCGGCTTCAGGGCTTCCCCGTGAATGTCGGTCGGCTCTCCCGTCTCGTTCCCGCAGCCGAAGCGAAGAAAACAAAGGATGGCATCGCGAACGGCACGGTCGATATCGCCATCGGCACCCACGCCCTGCTGGCGAAAGGCATAAATTTCAAGCGCCTGGGGCTCGTCATTGTCGACGAGGAGCAGCATTTCGGGGTCGCTCACAAGGAACGGTTGAAGGCTCTCCGAGCCGACGTCCACGTGCTGACGCTCACGGCGACGCCGATCCCCCGCACGCTGCAGATGGCGATGTCCGGCCTGCGCGATCTTTCCGTCATCCAGACGCCGCCGGTCGACCGGCTTGCCGTGCGCACCTACGTGACGCCGTGGGACGGGGTCGTGCTGCGCGAGGCGCTGCTCCGCGAGCATTATCGCGGCGGGCAGAGCTTCTTCGTCACTCCGCGCATCGCCGACCTGCCCAATATCGAGGAGTGGCTTCGCGAGCATGTACCCGAGGTGAAGGCCGTCACCGCGCATGGCCAGATGAGCGCGGGCCAGGTCGAGGAGCGCATGAGCGCCTTCTACGACCGCAAATATGATGTGCTGCTGTCGACGACCATCGTCGAAAGTGGCCTCGATATTCCCAATGCAAACACGCTCATCGTCAATCGCTCCGATAGGTTCGGACTAGCCCAACTCTATCAGCTGCGCGGTCGCGTCGGCCGGTCGAAGAACCGCGCTTATGCCTATCTCACCATGCCGGCGGACCGCTCGATCACAGACGCCGCGCAGAAGAGGCTGCAAGTGCTAGCCGACCTCGACAGCCTCGGCGCCGGATTCCAGCTCGCGAGCCACGACCTCGACATCCGCGGGGCAGGCAACCTCCTCGGCGACGAGCAGTCGGGGCACATCAAGGAGGTCGGCTTCGAGCTTTACCAGTCGATGCTCGAGGACGCGATCGTCGAGCTCAAGGCCGGCGGACAGGCGCGACCCGAGGAGTTCACTCCGCAAATCAGCGTCGATGCGCCAATCCTGATTCCGGAGCATTATGTGCCGGACCTCGACTTGCGCATGGGCCTGTATCGGCGCCTCGGCGACCTCGAGGACCGGCCCGCGATCGACGCATTCGCCGCCGAGCTGATCGACCGCTTCGGATCCTTGCCGGACGAGACGGCGAACCTGATGAAGATCGTAGAAGTAAAGCTGAACTGCCGCGCGGCAAGCATAGCCAAGCTCGACATCGGACCTAGAGGCGCGGTCGTGACTTTCGCCGATGCGGGCTTCCCCGATCTCGCAGGGCTCCTCGACTATATGGATCGGCTCAAGGGCGCGGCGAAGCTGAGGCCCGACAGCAAGATGACCGTTTCGCGCGATTGGCCCTCCCCCGATGCTCGCCTGAACGGTGCCGTGCAGCTGTCGCGCGGCCTGGCGCGGGTCGCGGCCGCTGCTGAAAAGAAGGTGCTCGAGCCCGCCTAGGCCCCTCCACCGCCTGCGGCGGTCCCCCTCCCCTCGGAATCGAGGGGAGGATTAGGGTTTTACGAACTTGTAGGCGAACTGGCTCGTGTGCCCGCGGATCGATTTGTCGAACACGGGGATGTCGAGCGGATCGGCGGAATTGACGAGCACTTGGCTCTCGCCCGCGAAACGGAAGCCAGCGCCCTCGACGATTCGCCGTACGGTCGCGGGGTCGATGCGGTGGAGGGTATCGGTGTCGGCCAAGCCCCTACCCGGCTTCGCCATATGGTCGACGATCATGAAGGTGCCGCCCGGCTTCAGCGCGTTGAAGGCCGACCTGGCCAACTCCGACGGGTCGCCCTTGCCCATGAACTCGTCCGGATAGTCGTGGAAATTCTGCGACGTCCAGACGACATCGAGCGGCTCGGGCGCGGTCAGGGCCGGGCTCGGCTGCACCTCCGTGACGATGTTGCCGTAATATTTGTCGGCCGACAGCTTCCGCAAATCCGCGACATTGCCCATCGCGGTCTTCGCATAGGCCTGGGGCCAGACCGCATAGACCTTGCCCTCTGGACCCACGATCTTGCTGAAAATGCGCGTCCAGTATCCGTTGCCTGGAATCAGGTCCAAAACCTTGTCGCCAGGCTTCACGCCGGCGAGGGCAATCAGTGGACCGGGCTTGCGGCGGGCGTCCGCGGCCTCACGCTGGTCCTTGCGCGCCGGATCGGCGAGTGCCTTGTCGAGCGCTTCCTGCGAGAAATGGCGGGCCGGCCTGGCCTGCTCGCAACCGCCGATGAGCAGCGCTGCGGCGACGATCGAAATCATGATGCGCATGGTGCCTCCTTTGGAGAGGCCAAGCACAAGCTGCAGCGGAACGCGTCTTCTTTTCGATGGAAGGGCTATGCCGCTTCGACCTGCGCGGCAGTGACGAACCGGAGGAGCTCGTCCTGAGTCAGCGCTCCGGCCCCGATGAAGCCCTGGTAAAGGTCGCAGCCCCATTCGGAGAGGAGCGCGAGCTGCGGCGTGCTCTCGACGCCCTCGACGAGCACCGTAAGCCCCAGCTCGCGGGCGAGACGGATCATCGCCTTGACCACTATGCGGTCGCGCTCGCCATCGACGATGTTCGTGATTAGCCCGCGGTCGATCTTGAGAACATCGAGCGGAAGCTTGGTCAGATAGTTGAGACTGGCATAACCCGTCCCGAAATCGTCGATTGCGACCCTGATCCCGGCCTCGCGCAAGCGTGACAGCCGCTCCACCACGGACGCCTCGTCCACCAGCAGCGCGCTTTCCGTAATCTCGGCCGTCACCCTTCGCGGTTCGATCCCCGCCGCCCCGATCTCGTCGAGCAGCCACTGCTCATAGCCTTCGCGGCAGATTTCGGCCGGAAGGACGTTGATCGACAGCGACAGGTCCTTAAGCGGCCCTTCCCAGACCGCTGCGCAGCGCATCGCCTTGCGCTGGACCATGCGCGACAGCCGTTCATCGAGCCTCGCTGCGGCCGCCCTCGCGAACAGCGCCTCCGCCGAGCGCGCGATCGACGCCCTGGCAAGCGCTTCGACGCCGGCGATCCGCCCCGTCGCCGGCTCCATCAGCGGCTGGTAACGGACCTCGATCTGCTCATGCGCGATGATGCTTTCGAGCAGCGGATCCTGCGAGTGAATAACGGGCGCCGGCTCTGGACGATCCGACGCCCGCCTCCCCCACTCGAAAACGCTGTCCCATCTCAGCATGACGGCTCGGTAACGCTCCGGAATGGGTAGCGGAACAGCCGCGAAAAGCTGCGGCCCGAAACGGGACAGTGACGAGGGTGGCCAATCGCCTTATGCTCGACCGCGACCGAGGCTGCCGAGGACCATGGCTTGAACGCGGACGCGCCCGACTCAGCTGACGCTGCGCGACAGGATCTGAGGCAGCTCGGAATCGGCCTGCTTTCCTCGCATCGCGAAGTCGCCGAGGCAGCGGAGAGGCTGCTTCGCAAGCGCTATGACTTCGAGAAGGCAGACGAGGCGAAGATCCTGGTGGCGCTCGGCGGCGACGGATTCATGCTCCACACGCTCCACCGGATGCTCGAAGGAGAGTGTCCCCAGCTTCCCGTGTTCGGAATGAACCGCGGCACGGTCGGCTTCCTGATGAACGACTGGCGCCTCGACAACCTCTCCGAACGCATTGAAGGGGCGAAGGCGATCCGCGTCGCGCCGCTGGAGATGCGAGCCACCACCGTCGGCGGCGAAACCTTCACCCATGCCGCGATCAACGAGGTTTCGCTGCTCCGCGAGACTCGCCAGACGGCGAAGATCGAGGTGCTCGTGAACGGGCGCGTGGTCCTGCCCGAGCTCGCCTGCGATGGAGTGCTGGTGGCGACGCCCGCCGGGTCGACCGCCTATAATCTCTCGGCTCACGGCCCCATCCTGCCGCTGCAGGCGAAAATGCTCGCCCTGACCGCGATCAGTCCCTTCCGGCCGCGACGCTGGTCGGGAGCCATTCTCCCCGACGATGCCGCCGTCTGCTTCCGGGTCCTGCAGCCCGAGAACCGTCCCGTCTCCGCAGTCGCCGACCAGTTCGAGGTTCGCGACGTCGCGAGGGTCGAGATCACGCTGGACCGTGAGCGGTCGTTGACGCTCCTCTTCGATCCCGAGCACGCGCTCGACGAGCGCATCGCGATGGAGCAATTTGCGAGCTAACACTTGCCATTAAGGAAGGCTTCGCTATCTAGCCCGCGCTGCCCTTCTTGGGCTGCTCCCCGGTAGCTCAGCGGTAGAGCATCCGACTGTTAATCGGACGGCCGCCTGTTCGAATCAGGCCCGGGGAGCCAACACTTTCCTGAGAAATCAGCCATTTCTTGGCATTATCGAGGAGTGTGCCAGCTGGCACGATGTTGGCACCCCATTTCGGCACGTTTTGGCGCGATAGCTCAATCTCTGATTCTAATGTCCGGAATGGGTGGAAAGCGGACGAGCCCAATCAGCGCGCCGCCCTGCACGCGAACTCGACTTGGTCCGTGCCGTTTTCCAACTCTACGGTCGTGTAAGGCATACCCCTCCCGTCGCGAGAGGCTTCTGGCCGAACGTGTATTGTCGACAGGCCGAACAGGCGCGGATGCCAGAATACTGATCGGCGATCGCCAAAATTCAATGGCCCCGCCCCTTCTATCCGGCCTCCGATATCGTTGATGACGATGGTCTTCTTAGTAGTGTCAATCGCCATGGAGATTTTGTCATAGCGCCGTCCACTACCCACGCAGATACCTGACGGGGAGCATCCGCCCTCACCGCTAATCTGACAGCGCAAGTGCTCGGGCAACCAGTCAGGCGACTGGGCGATGACGCTCAACGCCACAAGGAATATCCGCAAGAGCATGATCAACCGCTAATGGCCCTAAGCTAAAGAACAACCTAATGTCCGAAAAGGCTCGAAAGCAGACATTGCCTTCAAATGGCTCTCGATGTGCCATTGATAGTTACAATGATGGAAAGGGGTGGGAGCCTGAATTGCTATGTCAATTGAAGCAATCGTGCCCGCGCTGGCACACCTGCCATTGCCTAACTCGTTGATTTTATTGTAGTCACTGACTCCCGGGGAGCCATTTGGTTCACCCTGCCTGCGCCGGGGCTTTGGCCGGGACGTTGATCGGCACGTAGGGAACCTCTTTCTCGCGCGGAGCAGGCATTGCCAGGACGAGCAACGTGCCCGCCGCGATCGCTATGCCGTAGGGAATGCCGGCTTTCGGCTGGAGGGTCTTCACCCGACCGGCGACCGACTGGGGCGCCACTGTCCTCAGCAGGATGATCGCAAGCGCGAGGAGACCGCCGGCAACCACGATGGCGATGATCAGGCGCAAGGCAGTAGGAACGTCGACCCAGAGCCCGACTGCTGCGAACAGCTTCACGTCGCCGCCGCCCAGCACGTCCCGGGCGAAGAGCACCGCTCCGATCGTCAGCACGACCGCGAAGACGATGACATTCTGCCACAAGCTTATGCGCAGGCCCGAGGCGGCCATCGCAGCAATCGCCAGGATGAGCACCGAACCGCAGATGATGTTCGAGATCCTCAGCTGAATGGCGTCCTGGACCGTCGCGGCGGCGAGGAGCACAACCAGCAGCCATACGATCCATTGAGGAGACGTCGCCAAAAGGTTCATGGTTTTCCCGTCAAAGCGCTGAGATTGTTCGCCGCGCGCGCGTACCACGAAGGGCGCGCCTCGATCGCCTGGGAGAAAGCGGCGACAGCCTTTGCCCGTTCGCCCTTCAACTGCGCGGCCATTCCGGCGTCGTTGAGGCGGGCGGCCCAATCTTCGTCGGACTCACCGGAGCGGCGCTGCGGCAGGTCGCTCGCAAGCGCTGCCTTCGCCAGCTCCAGGTCATTCGCCGCCCGCTCCGAACTGGGCATCAGCCTCACCGCTTGCTCAAGAGGAGGGACCGCGCCGTTCCAGTCGCCCCGAAGCAGCTTCGACCAGCCCATGTTGGCCAGCACCGATGGCTGGTCTGGCGCGAGGGCGAGCGCTCGCTCGTAAGAGGCATC
>CBHTSV010000066.1:0-3847 GCA_966095215.1 uncultured Sphingomonas sp.
ACCCAGCGCTTCGTCGATCGCCGCACCGCCGTGCTCGTCCGCGATATCGGGGCGCGCGGTTCGGACGCGCTACCGGTCACCGTCGCCGCCGACGGCGAGGTCAGCGTCGGCCCTGAGCCGATCGGCCACCTGACTGGCTTCGAGTTCCGCGTCGATCCGTCGGCACGCCTCGCGGACAAGCGCCTGCTCCTCGCTGCCGCCGAACGCCGCCTCGGCGAGGAACTGGAACGCCGCGCCAGCGCGCTGATCGAGGCTCCGGATGACACGTTCGAGCTACTGATCGAAGAAGGAGGCGGAGTTGGCGTGGCGTGGACAGGCCATATTCTGGCGAGGCTCGCCCCTGGACGCTCTCTGCTCGAACCGGCGCTGCGCACCGCTCGCGCGCTCGATCGCTTGTCCGCTCAGAGCCGTGCGGCGCTCCGTTCGCGCCTCGAACGCTGGCTTGATTCCCGGATCGACAGTCCTTTACGCCCGCGGGAGAAGCTCGCCGGCATCGCGACCGACGCGGGCACCTCGCCCGGCGTACGTGCACTTGCCGCGATGCTCACCGACGCCGGCGGAGTCCTGCCCCGCAAGGCCGTGCTCGGAGCCATCGCCCATCTCGAGCAGCGCGACCGCGAGGCGCTTCACCGGTTGCGCGTGCGGCTCGGCCCACTCGACGTCTTCCTACCCGCGCTGCTCAAGCCGACTGCACAATATTGGCGCGCGGCTTTGCTCGCCGTCCGCTCGGGTACGCCGATGCCGGCCCTCCCGCCCGCCGGAGCCTCGACGATCGGAGCCGACGCCGATCCGCGCGGCGCGGCGCTCGCCTACCGCCGGATCGGGCGCCAATGGATCCGCATCGATCTCGCCGACCGGCTCGCCAGCCATGCGCGCCAGGTCCGCTCGGCCGGAGGCGACAATCCCGTCGATGTCGGGCTCGCCACGTCGGTTGGACTGGACGAGGAGTCGATCGGCCGCCTCATGGCGGAAGTCGGCTTCACCAGGGCCGGCGACGCCTGGCGCTGGCGCGGGCGCCGTGCGCCTCCGGACAGGCGCTCCACGCCGTCGCACGCCTTCGCGGAGCTCGCGAAGCTCAAGAAGACATGAGATCTCCATCTGAACGTCATGCTGAACTTGTTTCAGCATCCATTCCGGAGACCTCTCAGCGGATGGACAAATGGACCCTGAAACGAGTTCAGGCTCACGGTTAAAGTGAGGATCGACCGCTATCTCTACTGCGTCCGGCTGGTGAAGAGCCGCACGCTCGCGCAAGCCCTGATCGAGACCGGCCACGTTCGCCTCGACGGAAAGCGTGTCGAGAAGCCGAGCGAGAGCGTTCGGGTCGGAAGCACCATTGCCTTCCCGCTCCACGGCAAGGTGCGCGTTATCCGCGTCCTCGGCCTCCCCGAACGCCGCGGTCCCGCATCGGAAGCCCGAACCTGCTACGAAGAGCTGGGCGTTGACGGGGAAGGCCCGCGCTCTTAGCGAACTCGAGGCAAAGGGAGCCGCATTCAATGACCTACGTCGTCACCGACGCCTGCATCCGCTGCAAATATATGGACTGCGTCGAGGTCTGCCCCGTCGATTGCTTTTACGAGGGCGAGAACATGCTCGTCATCAATCCCAACGAATGCATCGACTGCGGCGTCTGCGAGCCCGAGTGCCCGGCCGAAGCGATCCTCCCGGACACCGAAGGCGGGCTCGAAAAATGGCTCGAGCTCAACTCGACCTTCTCGACGCAATGGCCGAACATCACCCGCAAGAAGGACAGTCCCACCGACGCCGACGAGCACAAGGGCGAAGAGGGCAAGTACGACAAATATTTCACTCCTGACCCAGGCGCGGGAGACTGAAGCGCCGCGATCAGTATCTGGTCGCCGCGTGGGAACCAGCTCATCGGTGAATGGTGAAGGTGTAGTTCAGCCCGATCCCGGCCGACGGCTGATTGCGTGAGCCGAACTCTCGAACGATTGGTGATTTGGCGGCATCCCCGACCAGCCGCTCGTAGCGCGCGAAGCCGAATAGGCCCCAACGGCTGTTCAATGCATAGGTGGCCCCGCTCGCGACAGCCACGGCATGCACGCCTCCCCCAGGGCGGTAAGTCGGGAGGCCGGAGGCCAGGGATGCGGCTGGATCGACGCCGAAATATGCACGTTGGTACCGCGCGTCGGAGAACAGGACGCGCGGGCCAATTGAGACGACATACCGGTCGCCGTTCCGCCAGATCTTGTCCACGCCGACCGCGCCGACAATCCCTTCGTGACCATTGATGCCTTTCAGAACCTCCGTGCGAAGCCGGAACGAGTCGCCCGCCAGATATTGCGCAAATGCTCCAGCCTCAAACGTCCTTCGGACCGAGCCGACGGGAGCGCCAACGTCTGACTCCTTGCGGCGTCCCTCTATGTTGCCCGCCGGTCCAAACGAAAAACCATCTTTGGACAGCAAGGCAATGCTGGGGCTGTCGTCCGGCGCCCCGAAGCTGAACTCCTTTGTGCCGCGAGCAAGATTGATGTGGAACACCGGCGCGACGCTCGTCCCGTCGGCTCCAATGAACTCAGGGCGCAACTGCGCCCCGAGTCCAATCCGGACGCGAATGTCGCGGCTGTCCTGAGCGGCAGCGGCGCTCCACGCGGGCAGGATCGCAACGGCGGCGAGCAGCAGGTTTTTCATTTTCCGCGTAACCTCCGTCGGACGTGCTTAGTTGTACAGCCGTATTGGTTCTGCGTCACCCGATTGAAGTGCCCTCGCCAGTCACCCCCGCTTCAGCAGTTCGTCGACGATCAGGTCCGCCGCCTGCTCGGCGGTGAGCTTGGTCGTGTCGATGCGGATCTCCGGCGCTTCCGGCTCCTCGTAGGGGCTGTCGATGCCGGTGAAGTTCTTGAGCTCGCCCGCGCGCGCCTTGGCGTAAAGGCCCTTCGCGTCGCGCTTCTCGGCCTCGGCGAGCGGCGTATCGACGAAAATCTCGAAGAACTCGCCCTTGGGCACCATCCGCCGGACCATGTGCCGCTCCGCGCGGAACGGCGAGATGAAGGCGGTGAGCACGATGAGCCCCGCGTCGGACATGAGCCGCGCGACCTCACCGACGCGGCGGATATTCTCAATGCGATCGGCCTCGGTGAAGCCGAGGTCGCGGTTCAGCCCGTGGCGGACATTGTCGCCGTCGAGCAGGAACGTGTGCCGCCCGCGAGCCACGAGCTTCTGCTCGACGAGGTTGGCGATGGTCGACTTACCCGCGCCGGACAGGCCGGTGAACCACAGCACCGCCGCCTTCTGGCCCTTGATCTGCGCATGCGTCTCGCGGCTGACGTCGAGATGCTGGCGATGGATATTGAGCGCGCGGCGAAGGGCGAAATGCAGCATTCCGCAGGCGACGGTCGCATTGGTGAGCTTGTCGATCAGGATGAACCCGCCAAGCACGCGGTTCGGGCTGGAGCCCTCGGCGGCATAGGGCTCGAACACGATCTCGCGATCAGTCGTGACTTGCGCGACCCCGATCGAATTGAGCTGCAGGCTCGGCGCCGCAAGATGCTCGAGCGTGTTGACGTTCACCTCATATTTCGGGTGCTGGACCGTCGCGGTGACCGTCTGCGTCCCCAGCTTCATCCAGTAACCGCGGCCAGGCAGCAGCTCGTTCTCGTCCATCCAGACGATCGTCGCTTCGAACTGGTCCGCAACTTCCGGCAAGTCGCTCGCGGTTACGATGACGTCCCCTCGCGAACAGTCGCACTCGTCGGCGAGGGTCAGCGTCACCGACTGGCCCGCAACGGCTTCGTCTAGGTCCGCGTCCTTCGTGACGATCCGATCGATGCGCGTGACTCGGCCCGAAGGAAGAATCCGAACGTCCGCCCCGGACTGAACGACGCCG
>CBHTSV010000067.1:0-2170 GCA_966095215.1 uncultured Sphingomonas sp.
CTGAGCAAAATGCATGGAACCTTTGGGTTTCGCCCAAAGGTTAACGAGTCTAAAGTCGTCCGATGATCGGGGATGGGGACCAGCTTCGCTTCGATTGGCGGCGGGGAGGCGCCGCGGTGCTCGGACTCGTCGCCGCGCTCATCCTTCTCGGCCTGGTCATCCTCGTCAAATTCGCGAACGATTCACGCGAGGGCGCGCTGAGCGCCGAGCGTCACTCCTATGACGTCGCCCTTGTCGTCCGCAACGTGAACTCGAGCATCTCGCAAGCCGAGGCCGCCCTCGGCCGCTTCGTTCTCGACGAGCAGGAGGAAACGGCGCGGCTTTATTCGAGCGACTGGGACACCGCCGGCTACCAGATCAAGCAGCTGCAGCAGCTGATCCGCGGCAATCCCGAGCAGGAGCGGCGGGTTGCCGAGCTGGAAGGCCTCTACAACAAACGCGGCGCGGAGCTGTCACTCGCCGCGCGCGCCGCCCTCCAGGGCAAGGACCAGAGCGGCATCAGTTATTTCTACGAGGCGGGCAAGGGCGGCGACAAGAACACCGGCCGGCTGCTCGACCGCAAGCTCAACGAGATCATCGTCAGCGAGCGCCGTTCGCTTCGCCAGCGCATCCAGCAGACGGAGCTATTCTCCGACGAAGCCCAGCGGCTCACCGATTATCTGAGCATCCTCGGCGTCCTCGTCGGAATCGGCGCCATCTTCCTCGGGGTGGTCGCATTCCAGGCGCTTCGCCAGAATGCGCAGGCGCGGCGCCAGGCCGAGAGCGAAGCCGAGCGCGCCGAAGTCCTCGAATATGCGGTGCGCGAGCGCACGCAGGAGCTGTGGGAGGCGAACCAGGCGTTGAAAGCGGAAGCCATGGAGCGAGAGGCGGCCGAGGCGCAGCTGCGCCAGGTCCAGAAGATGGAAGCCGTCGGCCAGCTAACCGGCGGCATCGCGCACGACTTCAACAACATGCTCGCCGTCGTTGTCGGCGGGATCGACCTTGCGCAGCGCCGTCTCAACGGCCCACGCCGCGAAGTGCTCGCGCACCTCCAGAACGCGATGGAGGGAGCGACGCGCGCCGCGGCCCTCACCCGGCGTCTGCTGTCCTTCGCCCGCTCCGAACCGCTGCTGCCGGAGCGCGTCGACAGCCGCGACCTCATTGGCGGGATGTCCGACCTTCTCGACCGCACGCTGGGCGAGCGGATCAAGGTCAGGGTCGATCTCGCCCGCGACACCTGGCCGATCTACGTCGACGCTCACCAGCTCGAAAATGCGATCGTCAACCTCGCGGTGAACGCGCGCGACGCGATGGACGGCCAGGGAGTGATGCGCATCAGCACCGAGAATGTGGTGCTCGCCGCCAACCAGGTCGGCGACGTGCGCCCCGGCGAATATGTGAAGATCAGCGTCTCCGACACCGGGTGCGGAATGACGCAAGAGGTGCTCGACCGCGCCTTCGAGCCCTTCTTCACCACCAAGCCGGTCGGCAAGGGTACCGGCCTGGGCCTCAGCCAGATCTTCGGCTTCGCGCACCAGTCGGGCGGCGAAGTCGGAATCGAAAGCACGGTCGGCAAGGGCACCATCGTGTCCATCTACCTGCCGCGCACGGAAGCGGCGGCGGCCGCGGTGCGCGTCCATCCGGCGGTGCAGCGGACCGATGCCGAAGCCCACGTCCCCGGCGCCCGAATCCTCCTCGTCGAGGACGACCCCCGAGTGCGCACCGCGACAGTCGGAGCGCTCGAGGATCTCGATTACGAGCCGGTCGCCTGCGCGAGCGGCGCCGAGGCGATCGACCTCTTCAAGAAGGAGGATTTCGACCTCGTCATCAGCGACGTGATCATGCCGGAAATGACCGGCCCCGAGCTGATCCGGCACCTGAAGCGCGAATATGCGCGCGACTTCGCCGTCCTGTTCGTCACAGGCTACGTCGGCGAGGGGGAGAGCGACGACCTGCGCGGCTACGAATTGCTCCGCAAGCCCTTCACCGTGGGAGCGCTCGCCAATGCAGTCTCCGCGGCGCTCGCCCGGACCGCTACCGAACCGCCCCGGACTTCAGCAGGCGCGGCGCGAGCGTGATCGCCGCGAGCAGCGGATGCTTCCGCTGCCACGGCTTCAGCACGATGCCCGCGCCAGTGTGGCGGTTGATCTTCCACACGATGTAGTCCGCGCCTCCGGCAAAGGTTGCGCTC
>CBHTSV010000068.1:0-1539 GCA_966095215.1 uncultured Sphingomonas sp.
GTGGAGATCGCCGACCGCGACAATGCGGCCCGGCTGCGCAGGCGCTGCAACGAGTGACGCCGGATGGAGCGCGACAAGCGCGAGGAGCAGCAGCGCCGACCTGACAATCCGATGGAACAGGGCCAGGCTCCTCATCAGAAGCTGTCCGAATGTGTCATTGCGCAGCGGCACTGGCAATGGCGCGCTTGAGCGGCGGCATTCGGCCGTAGGTGAGCAGCCGCCAGAACCACTCGGCGGGGCCGAACTGGTAGCGGCTGATCCACGCGAGGCTGAAGGGCAGCTGGACGAGAAAGAAGATCGCGAGCGTGAGCAGAATCGAAGTCGTCGGCCTGAACTGGTCGAACCAGCCGAAGCTGAGGCAAAGCGGGACGATGATTGCGGCCTGCGACAGATAGTTGGTGAGGGCGAGGCGGCCGATCGCCGACAGCGGCATGAAAGCCGCGCGGCCGGGCGCCGTCGTCAGCACGAGCAGCAGGCTGGCGACATAGGCGCTCGACAGGCACCAGCAGTGGAAGGTGAAGACCAGGCCGGCGAGCTGGCCGGCGACGGGTGAGTCGAGTCCCGCGAGCCAGTTCGACGCAAAGTAGAAGGCCGTCGCGGGGACGAGTGCGGTAACGGCAATGAGTGCGAGGGCCCTCGGCTGGAGAGCGATGCGCGGGATAAGCCGGTGGCGGCCGGCGAGGAAGCCGAACAGGAACAGCGTGAGGTTCGTCGGCCACATGAAGATTGCGGTCGAATACCAGTAGCGGACCCAGCCGATATTCTCGACGAGATAGGATTGCCCCTGCAGCTGGGGACGCTGAGGGATGGGGACGCCCGACGCGAGCCACAGCAGATGCGCGGCAGGCGGGATCAGCACGACAAGGAGCGCCGTCCCTACGATTGCACGGTCGGAGGCGTGCCGGAAGGGAATCAGCAGGAAGCCCGTCAGCGCATAGGGCAGCAGAATGTCGCCGTTGCGGAGCAGCAGCGCGTGACCGAGGCCGATCCCCGCGAGGCAGGCCAGCCGGCGGCAGTAGGTCTCGACAGCCGAGCCATCGCTCGCGGCGCGGGAGAGCTGGATCGAGAAGCCGAGGCCGAAAAGGAAAGCGAGGATGGTATAGAACTTGCCGTCAACGGCGAAGTTGACGAAGGTGCCGATGCCCTTGTCGAGGCTGGTCCAGCTTTCCTCGGGCGCAGTCCCGAGGCTCCACATGCAATAAGCGAGGAGCACCCCGAACATGGCGAATCCGCGGAGCACGTCGAGCCCGAGGATGCGCTCGCTTGCCTGGACCGGCTGGCTCTCTGGAGCCTCGACCATCACCTTCCCCCCGATGCCGTCATGGCGGCACTAGCACAAAGTCGGGACGGCGACACGGACGGGCGCTGTCCAGTTTCGCTTGAAGTCCCTTCGGGCATCCACGATATATCTGCGGTAGCGAACGGGCCCTTTGCCCGCGCAAGAGGAGATGAAATGGCCATTTGGCAAGACCCGCGCACCGATACCGACAGGATCGGCGGCGTGAATGCGGCCACGGTTGGCGTGCCGACCGTTGCCCG
>CBHTSV010000069.1:0-3960 GCA_966095215.1 uncultured Sphingomonas sp.
CCGCCCTCGCCGCGCACCGCCTCGGTGATGAGGAAGTTCTTGACCTGCAGATTGTAGAGGCAGGTCGGGTGGAACTGCATGAATTCCATGTTGGAAACGCGGCAGCCCGCCCGCCATGCCATGGCGATGCCGTCGCCCGTCGCTCCGCGCGGGGCGGTCGAATAGAGATAGGCGCGGCCGGCACCCCCGGTGGCGAGGATCGTCGCCTTTCCGGTCAGCGTTTCGACGCGTTTCTTCTTGCGATTGTAGGCATAGAGGCCGTGCACGGCGCCGCTCGTCGAAAAATGCGTCGCATGGCGGCCCGTGACGAGGTCGATTGCGACCATGTCGGGCACGAGCGTGATGTTCGGATGCTTCGCCGCCGCGGTCTCGAGCGCCTGGCTAATCGCATAGCCAGTCGCGTCGGCGACGTGGACGATGCGGCGGTGGCTATGGCCGCCTTCGCGCGTCAGGTGGAGCGCTCCATTCTCGCTGGCAAAGGGGACGCCGAGATGAATGAGGTGTCCGATCGCTCGCGGCGCGGCTTCGACCACATGCTCGACGACATGCACGTCGTTGAGGCCCGCGCCCGCGATCATCGTGTCGTTGACGTGGGCCTCGAAGCTGTCGCCCTCCTCCAGCACGGCGGCGATGCCGCCCTGGGCTCGGGCGGAAGCGGTGTCGCCGAGCGCGCCCTTGGCAATGACGGCGACCTGGTGAGTTTCGGCGAGGTTGAGCGCGGCGGTGAGCCCGGCAGCGCCGGAGCCGATGATCAGGACATCCGTCTTGATCGTCACGCCGCTTCCTGATCCGCCGAGACGAGGCTCAGGAACACATCCTCGAGGTCCGGGTCGCGCGTCGTTACGTCCACGATCCCGAGACCGTCGGCGGTGAGCGCGCCGAGCACCTGCCCCGCGTTGACCTTGTCCTTCCGAAACGTGATCTCCAGCGTCCGCTCGTCGATCAACGTAATGTCTTCGAAGCAGGAGTTGGTCGGCACGCGGGCGATGTCGCGATCGAAGGTTACGACGACTGCCTTCTCCTGCGCCTTCGCCACCAGTTCGCGCGTCGGCTCATTGGCGATCACCCGCCCGTGATGGATGATCGCGATGCGGTCGCACAGTTCCTCGGCTTCTTCGAGATAATGCGTCGTCAGGACGATCGTGACGCCGGTGGCGTGAAGCCGGCGCACATAATCCCAAAGTTGGCGACGAAGCTCCACGTCGACGCCCGCCGTCGGCTCGTCGAGCACGAGGATCGGCGGCGAATGGACCATCGCCTTGGCGACCAGCAGCCGCCGCTTCATCCCACCCGACAGGGTCCGCGAATAAGCATGCGCCTTCTCGGTCAGGTGCATCGCGGCGAGCAGCTCGTCGCTCTTCCGGTCGGATTTCGCGATTCCGTACAGGCCTGCCTGGATCTCCAGCGTCTCGCGCGGGGTGAAGAAGGGATCGAAGATGATTTCTTGCGGGACCACGCCGATCGAGCGTTTCGCGTTGCGCGGGTGCTCGTCGATGTCGAAGCCCCAGATCGTCACCTTGCCGCTGGTCTTCACGACGAGGCCGGCGAGGATGTTGATCAATGTCGACTTGCCAGCGCCATTCGGCCCAAGCAGGCCGAAAATCTGTCCGCGCCGGACGTCGAAGCTGACTTCCCTCAGCGCCTGCTTGCCGCCCTCGTAGGTCTTGCTCAGCGTTTCGATGCGGATGGCGGCGTCATTCATCAGCAGCGCGCATACGGGCCGCTCGCCGGAGCGACAAGCGCGAGCGCGGTTGAAGCCGGGCGGCGGCGTTGCTACCTCGCGGCCATGCCGGCACCGCCTCCGCCCGAAGTCTTCCGTGTCTCGACCGTCCAGGTCGCCTGCGACGGTTCGGGCGAGGTGTCACCGGAGCTCGGCCATCCGCGCGTGTTTTTGCGGATCGACCCGGAGCTGGGTTTCGTCGAGTGCGGCTATTGCGACCGCCGCTTCGTTCTCATCGGGGGAAAAGCGGACGAACAGGCCGCATGACCGCGCCCGACCCGCGCCGCTTCCTCTATCGCAACCTCGATTCTGAGAGCGCGCGCCGCCTCGCGGCCAAGCATCTCTCTGGCCATGACGACGGCGAGCTTTACCTCCAATATGCGGCGAGCGAGGCATTCGGCTTCGACGACGGTCGGCTGAAGACTGCCGACTATCATACGTCCTCGGGGTTTGGTCTTCGCGGGGTGACGGGCGAAACCACGGCCTTCGCCCATGCGAACGAGATCAGCGAAGCCGCAATTGAGCGCGCAGCCTCGACGCTGAAGCTGCTCGACCCTGTCAAAGGTCTTCCGGCGGCTCCGCCGCAGCGCACCAACCAGTCGATGTACGGTGCCGACGATCCGCTGGGCCTCGTGCCATTCGCGGAGAAGGTCGCGCTGTGCCAGCAGATCGACGCAGCAGCCCGAGCGCGCGACCCGCGCGTGGTCCAGGTCACCGTCTCGCTGGCCGCCAGCTGGAGCGTGGTCGACATCGTTCGCGCTGACGGCTTCGTCGCTCACGACGTGCGCCCGCTCGTGCGCCTCGGCGTGCAGATCGTCGCCGAGCAGAATGGGCGGCGCGAGACTGGCTTCCACGGTCTCGGCGGCCGCTATTTCTACGGGCGGCTCCTCGAGGAGGCTCAGTGGAACCGCGCGATCGACATTGCGCTTGCTCAGGCCCTAACCAATCTCGAGTCCGTCGAAGCACCCGCCGGCGAGATGCAGGTCGTGCTCGGCCCGGGCTGGCCGGGAGTTCTCCTGCACGAGGCGATCGGTCACGGCCTCGAAGGCGACTTCAACCGCAAGGGCACGTCGGCCTTCTCGGGCCGGATCGGAGAGCGCGTCGCCGCCCCCGGAGTCACCGTCGTCGATGACGGCGCAATCGCCGAACGTCGCGGCTCACTCACCATCGACGATGAAGGCACTCCGACCCGGCGCACCTGCCTCATCGAGGATGGCATCCTCAAGGGGTATTTGCAGGACCGGCTGAACGCTCGCCTCATGGGGATGGAACCGACCGGCAATGGCCGCCGTGAGAGCTTCGCCCATGCGCCCATGCCGCGAATGACCAATACGTTCATGCTCGCGGGAAAGGACGATCCGCAGGAGCTCGTCAGCCGGGTGAAGGACGGCATCTATGCCAAGAGCTTCGGGGGCGGGCAGGTGGACATAACCAGCGGCAAGTTCGTCTTCTCCTGCACCGAAGCATACCGCATCCGCGGCGGCAGGATCGCCGAGCCGGTCAAGGGCGCGACCCTGATCGGGGATGGGCCGACCGTGCTCACGAAGGTGAAGGGCATCGGCAAAGACCTTCAGCTCGACGAAGGCGTGGGCGTTTGCGGAAAAGGAGGGCAGACGGTGCCTGCCGGCGTGGGCCAGCCGACGCTGCTGATCGACGGACTGACCGTCGGGGGCACCGCCGCGTGAATGCCGACTGGCGCGCGGACGTCCTCAAATTCTGGTTCGGGCTGGAGCCGAAGCAATGGTGGAACGGCGGCACCGAGCTCGACCACCGGATCAAGCAGGATTTCCTAAAGCTCTGGGCGGAGAAGCGGCAACTGCCGGCGGAGACCTTTCTCACCGACCCGCTGACTGCGCTCGCGGGGGTAATCCTTTTCGACCAGTTCCCGCGCAACATGTTCCGCGGCCACGCGGACCAGTTCGCCACCGATCCTCTCGCGCTGGCGATCGCCAAGGGTGCGATCGACCGCGACCTCGACGAACAACTCCCACCGGCCGAGCGCAAATTCCTGACCATGCCGTTCCAGCACAGCGAGAGCCTTGCGGACCAGGACCGCGCGATCCTTCTGCTCACCGAGCTCGGTGACGATCACCAGCTCGCCTATGCGAAGAAGCACCGCGACATCATTAAGCGCTTCGGCCGTTTCCCGCACCGTAACGCCATGCTCGGCCGGGCGCCGAGGCCCGACGAAATCGCCGCGGGCGACGTCGTTCCCTGGTGACCGGTCTCGTGGAGGCAGC